>JAFAQJ010000025.1 GCA_019246455.1 Pseudolabrys sp. | reverse complement strand
GCGCCGTGCGCGTCGACATTCTGGAGCGGCTCGCCGACCTGATCCGGCCTGCGCTGTCGTGGCGCGAAGGCATGCCGGGCGAGAAGCCGGCCGGCTGGTTCGATGGCCGCGGCTTCACCGTGACCGGCGCAATGACGTCGCTGACCGGCGCGTCGGGTGAAGACTTCGCCTCGATCCTGCGTTCGCTTGGCTATCGCATGGACCGCAAGCCGAAACCCGCCCAGGCACCGGCCGCGCCTGCTGGCGAAGCCGTTGTGACTGAAGTGACGCCCCCGGCTGAAACTGCCACGTCCGCTGGTGAAGTCACTGCGCCTGTACCGGTGACGGCTCCGGTCGCAGTACGAGCAGCGAGTTCACTCTCGTTGCTACCATCGACCGACTTCATGCCAGTGGCGACTGCGCCTGTTGTACCGGTCGAATCCGCTTCGCCGCCGGTGACGCTGGAGCCCGCGCCGGTGGTCGTCGCCGCAGCGGTTGCGCCGATTGCTGACACTCAGCCGGCCGCGAGCGCTGAGGTCATGCCCACCGAAGCATCGAATGCAGAAGATGCCGTCGTCGAAGTCTGGCGTCCGGCCGGGCGTTCCGAACATCGTCCGCGTCCGAAGCACCAACGCCATCAACGCCGCGATCAACGGCCAGCCACGTTGGCAACGCAACCCGTCACGGGTGAAACGTCCGCGCCATCTGCTGAAGCGACAGCGGGGGCCAAGCCCACCGAGCAAGGGGAGCGTCCCGATCAACGCCGCCGCGACTTCGGCGACAAGCGCGCCGACCGCGCCGATCGTCACGACCGCGCGCAGCGCCGCGAGCGCCAGGATCGTCGCGACGACCGAAATGATCGTGGCGGGGAACGCAAGTTTTCCGGCAAACGCCGCGAGCGCGGCAGCGACGTCGATCGCGCCGACCGCGAGCGTTACTTCGCGCATCAGGGCGGCCGCGCGGATCGCAAGGAAGCCGATCCGAATTCGCCGTTCGCCAAACTCGCCGCGCTCAAGCAGCAGCTTGAATCCGCCAAAGGCGGCGATTGAGCGACACAGCGCCGCTCTCGCAACGCATCGACAAATGGTTGTGGCATGCGCGCATGGTGCGCACGCGCAGCGCCGCGGCGGCGCTGGTCGAGGCCGGCCACGTGCGAATCAACAGCCGCCGCGTCACGGCGGCGAGCTTCGCGGTCAGGCGCGGCGATGTGGTGACTTTGGCGCTCGACCGTTCGGTACGCGTTATTGCAGTCGAGGCATTTTGCGAGCGGCGCGGCGGTCCGCGGCAAGCGCAGGCCACCTACGCTGTCGTCGACGGCGCGAAGGCTAAATAGCGGGTGGCGGCCTCCGTAAAACTACGTAATTGCCGCAACCGTGGCTGCCGGTTTACGGGCCGGTATGAAGGGTTTTTTGTACCGCTGTCCGACCACCGGTCTGACCGTGCAGGGTCTCGCGCCCGACGATGCTGCTCCGACCGACAGCCAAACCGTCAAGTGCCTGGCCTGCGGGCGTATTCATCTCGCAAGGCCTCTTGCTGAGGAACACGCCGCCAAGAATAAGGCTGACGAAGGGTAGCCGACGGGTCCGAATTAGGCGTCTTTCGCCGGGTTTCCGATAGATTGCGCTCAAGTTGCGTCCAAGTTGTGCCCCATGGCGCACCTTGCCGCATAGGTTTTCGCGGGTTACGTAGCGTTTTCGAGCCGGGACGGCTCTGGAGCCGGGAATGACCTACGTCGTCAATGAGAACTGTATCAAGTGCAAATACATGGATTGCGTCGAAGTGTGTCCGGTGGACTGCTTCTACGAAGGCAAGAACATGCTCGTCATTCACCCGGACGAGTGCATCGACTGTGGGGTGTGCGAACCGGAGTGCCCCGCCGAAGCGATCAAGCCGGATACCGAGCCGGGGCTTGAGGAGTGGCTTTCGCTCAATGCCGAATACGCCAAGGTCTGGCCCAACATCACGGTGAAACGTGAGCCGCCGGCCGATGCCAAGGAATGGGAAGGCAAGCCCGATAAGAAGAGCCTATTCGATCCCGAGCCCGGCGAGGGTGACTGACGGAATTGCTACTGGCGCACCGAGGATTTGAATGCTGCGCCGCCCCCGTCGTTAACCTATGACCTAAAATTGCGCGAACTTGACCCCAGTTATGCGAGTTTAATCCGCGTAAATCGTTGATTTTTGCGGAAAATGTGATATATTGGCGTCAAATCGATGAAAAATGACCGCCATATGCTGCTCCCGCGTCGGGAGCTTATTTTTTCGGCGGTTTTCAGGGTCAGTAGAGGGCGTGTCATCCACGCGTCGAGCAGTGGCAGGTAAAGCGCATCACAAGTCGAAGAAAGGGTCCGACGGCATGGGCCGTGGAACCAAGAAATCTGCCGCGGTGCGGCGGACCTCGCAGGCCGCACGCGGCAATGCCCGTTCGGCTCCCGTAGCCAAGGCCGGCCCCAAGAAGGGCGCCGGTGAAGGAGCCATTTCTGGAATGACTGCCCAAAAGAAGACCACCCAAAGACAGGGCTTCAAAGTCAACGAGTTCATCGTCTATCCCGCCCACGGTGTCGGCCAGATTCTGGCGATCGAGGAACAGGAAGTTGCCGGGGCGAAGCTGGAACTCTTCGTCATCAACTTCATCAAGGACAAAATGACGCTGCGGGTTCCGACCGCCAAGATCGTCTCTGTCGGCATGCGCAAGCTCGCCGAGGCGCCGCTGGTCAAGCGCGCGCTCGAGACGCTCAAGGGCCGCGCCCGCATCAAGCGCACCATGTGGTCGCGTCGCGCGCAGGAATATGAAGCGAAGATCAATTCGGGCGACATCGTCGCGATTGCCGAGGTCGTGCGCGATCTCTATCGCTCCGAGACGCAGCCCGAGCAGTCCTATTCCGAACGCCAGCTCTACGAAGCGGCGCTCGACCGCTTGTCGCGCGAGATCGCGGCGGTGCAGCGCGTGACCGAGACCGAAGCGATCAAGGAGATCGAAGCGGCGCTCGCCAAGGGTCCGCGCCGCGGTCCGAAGCCGGCTGAAGCAGCGGATGAAGCGGCCAGTGGCGACGAAGCCGCCGAGGACGAGGCGGCCTGAAAGGGACGCTCTCAAGACAAATAATAAAGCCCGGCAGCGATGCCGGGCTTTTTCTCTTATTGGTGCCGCCTAAATTTCGAGGCCCTCTGGACGCAGCATAGTGAACTGCGTTTGCGGGTCGACTTTGTGCCATCCATCCTTCGCCGCTGCGGCGATGATGGTGATCTCACGGATCTCGAGCGTGCCGTCCTTGCTGTGGATGTCGCCGACTTTTTTGCCAGGCTGGAACGCGACGACCGCAGCACCGCAGGCGGTCGGATCAGATGCTTCGCGATTGACGACGAGCATCGCCTCGCGCGGATCACTGGTGTCCATCAAATTGGCAAGCCGCGCGATTTGATCGCTGGTGTTGCAGATGATCCCGCTGCCGATCACGGGGGTGTCGCTGTCCTCGGCCAATGCCACCGCCGAACTGGACAGCGTCACCGCAATGCAGATCGGAACAACCCTCGATAATTTCATTGGCGATCTCCTCTGGCACAGCAACCGTCGCCGCGAGACCGCGGTTGCATCACGGCGGCGTGACGCTATGTGGGGTTCAGAACAGTCCGAAGAATCCGCCGCGTCGGGGCGGCTCGCTCATGTCTGCGATTGGCGCTTCGGCATGGGCGCGTAGCGCAGCGCGATTGATCGTGCGCGTCGCGGGACGCTCGGCGACCTTCGTTTTGTTATTGGACTTGGCGTTGAGCGCGGCGAGCTGATTGCTATCGATGATCGGCTCGTGTTTGAGCATCGCAAGGTGCGGCTCGTTCGGATCGCGCGCGCGGATCAGCGATGCGCCGGCGGGCGGCTGATAAGCCGCGACGCCGGGATTGGCAAAGCGCGAGCCGCTGTTCGCCATCAACACCGGCAACATGACCAGCAACAACGCGCCGCAAATCGCGACGCCGTACAGAAGAAGGGAACCGCCAAGTCCGGGACTTTGGCCTTGGCTGCGGCTGACTTGCATGTGCCATCAAGCTTCCCGATGGCGGTTTGGTTCCCGCGGGCGTAGTTCCGCAACGTGGCGTCTTTGACGCAAATTCACGGCAGAGTTCCGAATGCGCGGAACGTCGCCGCGGTGCCGCGCGTTCATCGAACACAACAACAAGAAAGCCGCGAGGAATGCGATGAGTGACTCCAACATCAATCCGTATTTCGATGAGCCGCGGCCGCAGGAAGGCAAGCCTGTTATCGACGCGCCGCCGCTCCCGGTGGTGCGCCCGCTCGATACCGGCATACCGGCCTGGATGCCGATCAGTGCGCTGTTTGTCGGGCTGGGTCTGTTCGCGATCGTTGTGGTCGGCGCCTTTACACTGACCGGGAAAGAGACGCCGCCGACCCAAGCGGCGCATCAGGAGGGCACGACACCCGAGAAGCAGACCTCGGCGCAACCCGACCAAGCCGCCGGCGCCGCGCAACGGCAACAGCAGAACCAGGCCGCTCAGGCCCCGCAGGGTCAGCAACTGCAAGCGCAGCCGGCGACGCCTAACCCGACCTCGACCTCCGGCACGGCGCCCAATCAGCAATAGCGCGCAAAAGGAAGCCCTGCGTCTTGCGACGCAGGACTTCCTTTCGCATTACCGCGAGCGAGTTAGTCGCGACGGATCACGACGGTGCGATGGTGGTGACGCCAGCCATAGTGATGGCCGCGATACCAGCCGCGATGCAAACCGCGATCGTGGTGGCCGCTCTTGATGACGACTTTGGTATCCTGCGCATTCGCCACGCTCACCGCGGGAATGGCGAACCCGATCATTGCGATGGCGCCGAGCGCCAGAACGAATGTACGCATCTTGCTCTCCTCTGAGTGTCCGCCGGCTTGCGTTACCGGTCGAACACAACAAGTCGCGCGCGGAGGGGTCGTTCCCAACAATTTATTGAACGCATGTTCAGAGTGTTGGCCGAGGTATGGCGAATTTCCTGGCGCTGGAACGCCCATTGCAGCGCACCGTTAATTCTGATGGTGACGGCGGCCTCGGTCGCGGTCGCCGTTTGCTTACAGTGTGCGCGCTAAACACAAGAAAACCATGCAGATGAAACATCAGGTCACGCCATCGTCGACCACGGGAACCGGCGTGCGCGGCGGAGGTGACTCCGGC
>JAFAQJ010000060.1 GCA_019246455.1 Pseudolabrys sp. | reverse complement strand
TACGCGCTCTACCCGCACATGACGGTGCGGCAAAATCTCGCCTTCAGTCTTGATGCACGTCGGATGCCGGCTGCTGCGAAGTCGGAAAAAATTTGTCAGGTGGCGCTTGTTCTTGGGCTCGATGTGCTGCTCGATCGCTATCCACGGCAATTGTCCGGCGGCCAACGCCAACGCGTCGCCATGGGACGCGCAATGGTGCGCGATCCCAGGGTCTTCCTATTCGACGAGCCTCTGTCGAATCTGGACGCCAAGCTACGCGTACAAATGCGGCTCGAACTCAAGGCGCTGCATCAGCGCCTGAAGAACACCGCGATTTATGTCACACACGATCAGGTCGAGGCCATGACCATGGCCGACCGTGTCGTCCTCATGCGCGATGGGCGCATCGAGCAGATCGGCGAACCGCTCGAATTATACGACCGGCCAGCGAATGCGTTCGTCGCACAGTTCATCGGTTTGCCAACGATGAATATGCTGCGCGGTCGCGCGAGGCCGAACGGGCAGGGGTATACCTTGGAGACTGCGGAGGGGTTGCATTTGCCATTGCCTGCGGATGCTGCCGTCAGCGATGGGCAACCGATCATCCTCGGCCTGCGGCCCGAACATCTCGCGATCGCCAGTGACGGCTTGCCTTGCGCGGTTGAGCTGACAGAGCCGCTGGGCCGGGAAATTCTGGTCTACGGCACCATAGGAGAGAGTCCGGTTTGCATCGCACCCGGCAGCCGGCCGGCGATCGAAACGGGGTCGAAGATCGGCATTGCGTACGACGTCAAGCGGGCCTGCGTATTCGATGGCGGCTCGGAGAGGAGCGTGCGTCGTGAGCGTTAACGTCGGCGATACGGACGACTTGATGATGGTGGACCGGCCGGCCAGCCGCCGCGGCCCCCTGTTTCCCTATTTGATGTTTGCACCAGCGTTCATTTTGATTGCCGGCGTCTCCTTCATCCCGATCGGCTACGCCATCGTTCAAAGCTTTTTCCGCTCGAGCACGCTCTCGCTCGGCCGGTTTGTTGGCCTCGACAACTACAGCGACTTCCTTTTCACGCTGAACGGTGCCGAGACCCTTAAGAACTCGCTGATTTTCGTCGCTGGAACGGTCGTGCTGGCGGTGCCGTTCGGCTTTGCGCTGGCGCTGGTCCTTAATCGTCCCCTGCCGTTCCGCGGCGTCTTTCGCACCATCCTGATTACGCCGTGGCTTGTATCCAATCTGGTCGGCGCGTTGCTGTGGGCTTGGATCGGCAACCCGCAATATGGGCTCGCGCCCTACCTTCTCGACAAAGTCGGCATCACGATGCCGAACATCATTACAAATTCGACGGCGGCCATGACGTCGGTCATCGTCGCGAGCGTCTGGGCGGCGACGCCATTGGTGATGGTGTTTGTTCTTGCCGCCCTGCAATCGGTGCCAGGCGATCTCATCGAAGCGGCGCGCATCGACGGTGCGTCGGCCTGGCGGCGGTTCTGGAAAATCACGGTGCCACTCGTGCGCAACACCACGATGATGACAATCGTCCTGACGTCGCTGCACGCCTTCAAGAGCGTCGAGATCATTCTCGTCATGACCAGCGGCGGTCCAAATGGCGCTACCGAAACTATGGCAACAAAAGTTTTCCACGAAGCCTTTACGCTGCTTCGGATCGGCGTCGGATCGGCGGGCGCCGTTATGATCTTCTTGCTCAATCTCATGTTCACGATGGCTTTTGTCCGCGTCCTGCGAACGGAGCATGGTGCATGACGGTCGACGGGCGCGCGAAGCGAAGGCGCAGGCAAAGCTACGCGGCCAATGCCGCCGCGGCCGCCTTGCTATTGTTCGCCACCTTGTTCGCTATCGTGCCGATCTTATGGGCCGTGTTGACGTCGCTCAAGAGCCCGCGCGAGGTCGCGCTCTATCCGCCGACGTTCTTCCCGCACGACCTGACGTTCGAAAATTATTTCGGCGCGGTTTTCAACAACGGCACTTATCTACACTACCTCTTAAACACGGCGATCATCGTTTTAGTGGCGACTTGTCTGTGTCTGCTGTGCGCCTCGCACGCGGCGCATGCCGTCGCGCGGTATCGTTTCTGGGGTAGCAATGTCCTGATGTTCGCGATGTTCTCGACCATCATGATTCCAGGCGTCGCCGTCGTTATCCCGCTCTACATGCTGTCGGTCGAAGCCGGTATCTACGACACGGTGCTGGTTCTCATCCTCGTCTATGGCGCTTGGCTGACGCCGACGCTGGTTTGGCTATTGCGCGGCTTTGTCATCGTTATCCCGAACGAGCTGGAAGAGGCGGGCCGTATCGATGGCTATTCGCGGCTGGGGGTGTTCTATCGCATCACTTTGCCGCTGATGAAGCCGGGATTGGTCGCCGGCGCGGTTCTGATTTTCGCGAATATCTGGAACGAGTTCTTGCTGGGCTACAGCCTCGTCCAATCCGAGACCGCCAGGGTCGTTCAAGTCGGCATCTACGCCAATCTGACCGAAGTCGGCGTGCAGTGGGGACGGCTCACCGCAGCCGCGGTCACCGCCATGGTCCCGGTGCTTGTGGTCTACGCGTTTCTGCAGAAGGCGTTCGTGCAAGGCCTGTCCGCCGGAGCGGTCAAAGGCTGACGGTGATGGGAAGGAAACAAGTCGAGTTCAAATGGGAGGACGTAAGATGAGACGAATACTTTTAGCGGCGATGCTTTGTTTACTGCCGGTTCTCGCTCACGCCGAGAAGTCGCTGGAGCTGTGGACCTTTATCGACCCTGCCGGTGACAGCCCGCGCTCAAAGGCGCTGGCGCAAATCATTAGCGCGTTCGAGCAGCAAAATCCTGACGTGAAGATCAAGCCGACGATCTTCGCCTGGAACCAGATCAATCTCGCTTTCATGAAAGCGGCGCAGGCGGGCAAAGTGCCTGACGTCACCATGCTCAATTCGGGCCGCATCCAGCGTGTTGTCGCGGCCAACTTCCTCAAGCCGCTCGACGACTATCTCGACAAGACAGGACAGCGTTCGGATTACATCCTGATGCCGAACGCAATCGGCGCGGACAAGAAGATATACGGCGTTCCTTATGAAGTCCGTGCGCTCGGCTTCTTGTATCGTTCCGATCTCGTTGAAAAGACTGGAATGGGCAAGCCGAGGAATTTGACGGAGCTCGTCGCATCCGCCAAGAAAATGCAGGAACTGCAGGGACCGACGTTCGTTGGCGTCGGGATCGGCTTTGATCCGAAGCAGGACTCCGCCGAGAAGTTCTATATTCCGGCCGTCGTCGCACTTGGCGGCAAGCTGCTCAAGCCCGATGGCTCGGCCGATTTCGTCAGCCCGCAGGCGATCAGGGTCATGAACTACATCCATGATCTTGTCCAAAAGGACAAGGTGATGCCGCTCGACGTGGGCCTGACAGGTCCGGACCAGGTGCGCACATTGGATGAAGCGGGCCGCGTCGGTTACTACTTTCAGGGTTCGCACTGGCTGCTGACGCTGCGCGGCAAGATTCCGCAAGGCGCCAAGATGGACTTTATGCCGGTGCCGCTGCTGGATAGTGATGGCGTTCAGCCTGTCTTCGTTGAGGGCTGGAATCTCGGCATTCCCGCGGCTGCGAAGGAGCCCGACCTAGCGTGGAAGTTGGTCTCGTATTGGACGTCGCCGGATGTCCAGATCATGCAGGCCAAGGTGGCCGGCTATCTGCCAATGCGCAAAAGTGCGGCGGCAAAAGTCGACCCGAACGCGCCGGATACCGCGCACATCAAGCCTTTGCTCGAGGTCATCGGTTCGAACGCCATGAACTTCAAGTGGCCGCTCAACACCGATGCGCTGCAGGAATCGCTTGGCGTCGCGATCACCAACGTGATGGCGGACAAGCAAAAGCCCGAGGAAGCACTCCGCGAAGCGGAGAAGAGCTACAACAGTATGCGAGCCTACTGATGGTTCAGCCAAACGTTGCGGAGCGGCCTCATTTGGCCGCTCCGGCTTCTTCCCCCCGGCCAGCTGATGAGATTTTGATTGACGCCGGCCGGCTGACGGCGCTGGTCCATGATGTTCTTCTCCGGGCAGGGATGCCGCCAGACGAAGCCGCATTGGTCGCGGACGCGCTGGTTCTCGCCGACCTGCGCGGCATGCAGTCGCATGGCGTGCTGCGTGTGCCGATCTATGTCGAGAAAATCCGGGCCGGCGGGTTCCGGCCCGGGCGCAAAGGTCGCGTGATACGCGAAACCGCTTCAACCGTGCTGTTGGACGGCGAAGACGGCATCGGGCAGGTGCTCACGATCGCGGCGATGGACCGCGCCATCGACAAAGCCAAGGCTAACGGCATAGGCGCGGCCGGCGTATTCAACAGCAATCATCACGGTGAGGCGGCCTACTATGTCTTGCACGCGCTTAAGCGCGACATGATCGCGATCGTTGCGACCAACGGCTCGCCCAACATGCCGGCATGGGGCGGCAAGACAAAAATGACTGGCCCGCTGCCGTTCACGGCGGGAGCCCCCACCAACAAAGAAGAGCCGTTCGTGATCGACGCCGCGTTGGGCGTGACCAATCGCGGCAAACTGATCTACATGGCCGACCGCCGTGAAAAGATTCCCTTCGGCTGGGGCGTCGATCGCAATGCGCAGGCGACCGACGACCCAGCCAAGGTCCTGGACGGCGGCTGGATTCTACCGATCGGCGGCCACAAAGGTTTCGGCATTACGATGTTTATCGAAATTGTCTCCGGCGTGCTGACCGGCGCGCTGATCGGTAGCGCTATTCGCGATCTCTACAACGCGCCGCGCGAGCTGCCGCAGGGCCTTGGCCATTTTTGTATCGCCATAGACCCTTCGGCATTCATGCCGGTCGAGCAATTCAAGAATCGGATGGACGATATGATCCGGATGATCAAGTCGTCCGACCTTGCACCGGGCACCGAGCGCATGGTGATCCCCGGTCAACTCGAGTTTGAGAAAGAACGTAACAGGCGGGCCAACGGTATTCCGCTTTCGGTCAAGCTTGTCACGCAGTTGCGCGTCCTGGGAGCCGAACTCGGCTCCGACAGGACGGTTTAGGGAGAATTGCAATGCACGCGCCAGTGTCGGGCCAGCCGGTTGAAGCGCTCTGCAAGAAACTTGTCGCCTTGCCAACGGCGGTGATCAGCGACGTGTTAGCGGCAATGGGACTTGCGGGCCAGGTGTTGGCGTCATCGATCCGCGCCGTCGGGCCGCCGAACGCTTTTGCGGGGCCGGCACTCTGCCTGCTCGGCCGGGAGGGCGACGAACCCGCGAACCTTCCCAACGGTTCGAAGCCGGTTTTCGAAACGGATCGGCGCATCACGCCGGGATGTGTCGCTGTCATCGCAACAGGCGGTCACAAGGTTGGCGCGGTAATCGGCGGGAACGTCGCGCTCAGCTGGCGCTTGCGGGGTTGCGTCGGCGTTGTCACCGATGGCGGCATTCGGGATGCCGAAGAGTGCAATCAAATGGGGCTCCCTGTAATCGCAACCTTCGTCGGGCCGATGAGCAACAAGGGCTTGTGGGCTTTTTGTGAGATCGACGTTCAGATCTCTTTGCCGGGCCAACGTGGCGTACTTGTCGAGGTCAGGCCTGGTGACATTATTCATAGTGACGCTGATGGCGTTCTCGTCATTCCGGCAATTCACCTCGCTCAAGTCGTGCACGACGGGGAAATCGTCGAGCAAATGGAGGCGAGGATCCGCGCCGACCTCCAACGCGGCGATGATCGCGAGGCGGTCTACGCCCGGCATAATCGTTTTGCGCACATCAGGAAACTCACGCAGCGCTAGCATGGCCTTCAGATAATTCAATTTGTTCAATCCGTCGGTTTTCGCTAGTTTTGCAGTTGGCGGCGGCGCAAAGGCGGTCGCATCGTTAAGTGCAGGAGGGCGAGGCTATGAAGAAGAACGTCGCGATGCTTTGGGCCATCCCGCTGTGGATGGCACTTGCTGTCATTTTCGCGGGTCAACTCGCCCGCGCCGAAGACGTCACGCTCACCGTCTGGAGCCATGAGGCCGACGAGCCAGCCAAGGTCGCCTTTCGCGAATTAGCTGCGCGCAATCTCGAGAAAAGTCATCCGGGGGTCCACGTCAAGATTACCTGGTACGAGAAAAATCCACTGTTTGCCGCTTTGCGGACAGCGTTGCCGGCGGGTCAGGGTCCTGATGTCCTCTATCTTGAGCCCGACCAAACTCAATTCATCACAGGCGGCTATATCATTCCTCTCGACGACCTCGTCGACTGGAGCACAATCCATGATTGGGCACGCAAGGTTTGGATGCGCGATGGCAAGACATACGGTCTGCCTCAAGAGGCTTTTACCGATGAGTTGTACTACAACAAAGACATCCTCGCGAAACTTGGAGTGACGCTGCCTGGAAATGGCCAGCTATCCCAGGCCCAATTTTTGGATCTCGTAAAAAAGGCGCAAGCGGCGGGTGTCACGCCCATCGCGCAAGGCGTTGGTGATCGTCCATTCCCCGGCGCCTATATCGTTGGTGAAGCCTTGCTCAGAAAGCTGGGGCCCGACGATTATCGGAAGCTCTGGACCGGAAAGCAGTCCTTCACCGACCCTCGCGTCATTGAAGTGCTCGAGTGGGTCAAGAAGCTAGTCGACGCTGGCGCGTATCCGAAAAATTTCATGACCTTGAAACTTGGAGAGTCTCACTACTACTTCTACAGCAAGCCGGGCGCGCTGATGTTACCGATGGGCAGTTGGTATACTGGCCGAGCATTCGCTCCCGTTGAGAAAGGCGGACAGCCTCCCGATTTTCCTCTTGGTATTATGCAGTTTCCTGCCATGGATGGCGGAACCTGCAACGAATGCAAGACCTCGGGGATCGGTGCGAGTTTTGCGATCAACGCGGCCAGTAACAATAAGAAACTTGCGGCCGAATTCCTCAATGCAATGTCGACGCCTGAAATGGGCAAGATCTGGCTGCAGACGGTCTATCTGCAAACCGCGATCAAGGTTGACGCCGGCGGCAAATTCAGTGGCCCTTATGCGGCCTATTTTGAACAACTGCTACAGCGCCAGGAGGGTGAAAAGTATTTCGTGGGTATGCCGAGAAACTTTATCGAGGGCCAATGCAAAGACACGTTCGAACAGGTTCTCAACTCGGCCTTTCCAGGCGGGCTGTTAACGGTGGCTCAAGCCACCGACAAGATGAACGCCGGTTGTTTTAAGCCATAACGGAG
>JAFAQJ010000054.1 GCA_019246455.1 Pseudolabrys sp. | reverse complement strand
GCCGGCGCATGAACTCGGCAAGACGGCCATCAAGGGAGCGCTGGAGCGCGCTGGCGTCGAACCCGGTCGCGTGTCTGAAGTAATCATGGGTCAGATTTTGACCGCAGGGCAGGGACAAAATCCGGCCCGGCAGGCGTCGGTCAACGCCGGCATTCCGGTCGAGAGCCCTGCATGGGGCGTCAATCAGCTCTGCGGTTCCGGTCTGCGCGCGGTCGCACTCGGCTACCAAGCCATCATGAACGGCGATAGCGAGATCGTCGTTGCCGGCGGCCAGGAATCGATGAGCATGGCGCCGCACTGCCAGCATCTTCGCTCGGGCGTGAAGATGGGCTCGTTTGAGATGATCGACACCATGATCAAGGACGGATTGTGGGATGCGTTCAACGGTTATCACATGGGCACGACCGCCGAGAACGTCGCCAAGCAGTGGCAAATTACGCGCCAGCAGCAGGACGAGTTTGCCGTCGCGTCGCAGAACAAAGCCGAAGCGGCCCAGAAGGCCGGCAAGTTCAAGGACGAGATTGTTTCCGTCACGATCAAGAGCCGCAAGGGCGACATTGTCGTCGATACCGACGAATATCCGAAGGCCGGAGTCACGATCGATTCGATCGGCAAGCTGCGTCCGGCATTCGACAAGGAAGGCACGGTGACGGCAGCGAATGCGTCGGGAATTAACGACGGTGCCGCAGCGGTCGTTCTGATGAAGGCATCTGAAGCCGCCAAGCTCGGCAAGACGCCCCTCGCACGCATTGTGTCGTGGGCGCAGGCCGGTGTTGATCCTTCGATCATGGGCACGGGCCCGATCCCCGCCTCACGCGCCGCGCTCAAAAAGGCCGGCTGGAAGAAGGATGACCTCGATCTGGTCGAGGCCAATGAGGCGTTCGCCGCTCAGGCCTGCGCGGTCAACAAGGACCTCGGCTGGGATACCTCGAAGGTCAACGTCAACGGCGGCGCGATCGCCATCGGCCATCCGATCGGTGCCTCCGGCGCGCGCGTGCTTACGACGCTGCTGTTCGAAATGCAGAAGCGCAACGCCAAGAAGGGTCTTGCGACATTATGCATCGGCGGCGGCATGGGTATTGCCATGTGCGTAGAGCGGTAAACGCGCACTGACGCAGTGCACAACAAGGGCTACGGATTTTCCGTGGCCCTTTTTTGCTGGTCTCTCTAAGCTAGGTCGCAACGGGAACGATAAGAAACTTAGGAGAGGCGTATGTCGCGTGTAGCACTGGTGACGGGCGGTTCGCGCGGGATTGGCGCGGCGATTTCCAAGGCTTTGAAGGCCGCCGGATACAAGGTGGCGGCGAACTACGGCGGCAACGACGAGGCCGCACAGAAATTTAAAAGCGAAACCGGAATTCTCGTCCACAAGTGGGACGTCTCGTCGTTCGACGCTTGTAGCGAAGGCATCAAGAAAGTCGAGGCGGACCTGGGGCCGATCGAAATTCTGGTCAATAATGCCGGTATCACGCGCGACGCCATGCTCCACCGCATGAAGCCGGAGCAATGGAAACAGGTCATCGATACCAATCTCGGCTCGCTGTTCAATATGTGCCGCCCAATCATCGAGGGTATGCGCACCCGCAAGTTCGGCCGCATCATCAACATCTCTTCGATCAACGGCCAGAAGGGCCAAATGGGGCAGACGAATTACTCGGCGGCCAAAGCGGGCGACATCGGCTTCACGAAAGCGCTCGCACAGGAAAGCGCCAGGGCGGGGATCACGGTCAACGCGATCTGCCCCGGTTACATCAACACCGAGATGGTGCAAGCGGTGCCGAAAGACGTCCTGGAGAAAAACATCCTGCCGCAAATCCCGATCGGCCGGCTCGGCGAACCAGAAGAGATCGCGCGTTGTGTGGTGTTCCTCGCGTCTGACGATGCAGGCCTGATCACTGGTTCGACGATCACGGCGAATGGCGGACAATATTTCGCGTGATCCCGAGCATCGAGTTCGCGCGACGCTGATCGGCTTTTCCGCCGTTTTAATGTGGTCGCTGCTGGCGGTGCTCACCGTCGCGACGGGCCGTGTGCCGCCTTTTCAACTGGCCGCGATGACGTTTGCGGTTGGCGGTGCGTTGGGCGCGATGTGGGTCGCGCGAAATCGATCATGGGCCGCGTTAAGACAGCCCGCTCGCGTTTGGGCGCTCGGGGTCGGCGGCTTATTTGGCTACCACGCCCTGTACTTCATCGCGCTGCGATTTGCGCCGCCCGCCGAAGCCGGTCTACTGAACTATTTATGGCCGCTGTTGATTGTTCTGTTTTCGGGGCTGTTGCCCGGCGAGCACTTGCGCATGCGCTCGATTGCCGGCGCGCTCACAGGGTTTGTCGGTGTTGTCATTTTGTTCGTCGGCCGAGGATTGGCGCCGTCGCTCGATTTTAT
>JAFAQJ010000040.1 GCA_019246455.1 Pseudolabrys sp. | reverse complement strand
TCGAAGCCACGCTCAAGCAGCCGCTGCCGCAGCTCGAGGGGCAAAATGTTGAACTTGGCACAGCGGAAGACGTGCGCTCGCCATCGTACTGGCCTGCCTCGACGTCTCGCGCGGCAAGGAACTAGTGGCCAAGCTCAGGTCCGATAGTGCGCTGGACGCGGCACTCCAGGCCGCGACGGCCGCAATCAAGGCGCACCGCTACGGCCTCGCCGCCCTCGAACTGGAGCGCCTGATGCGGGTTGTCGTGCTACCGCGCAATATTGCTACCATCAGCGATACCGGCAGTTCCACTCGCTCCCTCTACCGCTCTCTGAGCGCGCGCTTTGTCCCGTTCATTGGCTGGGGCTATTTCGACGCGATGCTGCTCGCCACCGTCTATCTGAACCGGGACACCACCGCGCCGGTCTTGCGCTGAAACCTCGGGAAAACCGGAAGAATCGCCTCCGGAATTAACCCACAGCGCCGAACGGGCTCTTCCCCAGGCCGTGGAATGGTGTAAACCCTAGTCGTTTGCAGTGCCCCTGAGATCGAACAGGAAACGGCTGTGAACATTCAGACTCCTATCACGACCACGAAATCGCTGGGCTCTCTCGTTATCGAGGGCAAGACCAAGAAGGTTTTTCAGATCAAGGGCTCCGACCTGGTGGCCGTGATCTCGAAAGACGACATCACCGCCGGCGACGGCGCTAAGCACGACATCATCCCCGACAAGGGTAAGCTCGCCAACGCGACGACCTCGAACGTCTTCCGTTTGCTCAAGGCCTGCGGCCTGCCGGTCGCTTTCGTCGAGCAGGACAGCGCGACCTCGTTCATCGCGCCGAACTGCACGATGTTGCCTTATGAAGTCGTGGTTCGCCGCGAGGCGCACGGCTCTTATCTCAAGCGCACGCCGCATTTCACCAAGGGCCAGCTGTTTCCAAAACTGATCGTCGAGTTCTTCCTCAAGACCAAGGACAAGAACTGGAAGGGCAAGCCGCTCGTCGCCGACGATCCCCTGATGGCGGTCTCGAAGGATGGCGGCAAGATTGACCTGTTCAATCCGGCGAAGCCGATCATCGGCCAGGAGCCGTTCCTGACGCTCACGGCGTCCGACGTGATCAGCCGCGCCGACGAGATGAAGCTCTATCCGGAGATGAGCCGCATCGCGCGCCACGCCTTCCTGGTCTTGGAAAAGGCCTGGCAGCTCGAGGGCGGCACCTTGGTGGACTTCAAGGTTGAATTCGGCACCGATGCCAAGGGTAACCTGTTGCTCGCTGACGTGATCGACAACGATTCATGGCGTGTGCTTGAAAGTGGCGCCTATATCGATAAGCAGGTCTACCGCGATGGCGGCGCGCTCTCGGACGTTGCCGCGAAATATGCCCGCGTTGCCGACATCACGGGACGTTTCCATGTCCCGAAGCAGCGCATTGTGCTGTGGCGTGGCTCCGACAAAGACGACACCGCCGCCTTCACCAAGGCGCTCGGCGATCTCGCCGACATGATGCATGTCGTGACCTGCTCGATTCATAAAGAGCCGGTCCGCGGCGTCGGTATCGCGCAGAAGATGCTGCAAGAAGTGCCGGACACGGTCATTATCGCTTTCATCGGGCGCTCCAATGGCGCCGGCCCGGTGCTATCGGCAATCTCGGGCGTGCCGGTCATTACCGTGCCGGCCAGCGTCAAGGAGTTTCCTGACGATGTGTGGTCGTCGTTGCGGGCGCCAAGCGCGGTGCCGGTGATGACCGTGCTCGAACCTTCGAACGCCGTGCTCGCTGCCTTGCAAATTCTCGCGGCGCGCAATCCGAAGCTTTACGCCCAAGTGCGCGGCGACCTCGAAGAGCGGATGGTGAACACCATCGAGCTATGAAGGGAGCGCCCGACCAGACGGGTGCCCCGCTCGGGCCGGCAGCTTTGCTACTGGCCGAAATCGAGCGTTTGAAACACGACCTCGATGTGGCGCGGGCCAAGATCGGCGAGCTTGAAGCGCGCGCCGACGTCGATCCGCTGCTCGATATCCTTAATCGCCGCGGCTTCGAGCGCGAGCTCAAACGCGCTCTTGCTTATATCGACCGCTACGGCACGCTCGCGGCGCTGATTTACATCGATCTCGACGGCTTCAAGACCGTCAATGACCGACACGGTCACGCCGCCGGTGATGCGCTGCTCACGGCGGTCGCCCAGCGTCTGACCGGACTCGTGCGCGCTTCGGACATCGTGGCACGGCTCGGCGGCGATGAATTCGCTGTTCTGATCTGGAATGCTCCGGAGCAGGCGGCGCGCGTCAAGGCGCGCGAACTCGAGACCGCCGTGTGCGAGGTCGACGTCCCGCACGCCGGAGAGCAGCTGTCGGTCGGCGCCTCGGCCGGCGTCGCCATGCTCGGCAAATCGCAAACGCCCGGCGCCATCCTGCACGCCGCTGATCAGGCGATGTATGCCCGCAAACGCGAACGGCGTGGTTAGGTAAATCTAGGCAATGATGTCGGGGGTGAGCTGGTCCTCGACCTGGCGGATCTTGTCGCGCAGGACGAGCTTTCGCTTCTTGAGCCGCTGGACCTGGATCAGGTCGGAGCCCGGCGATACGGCCAACGCCGCAATGGCGGCGTCGAGATCGCGATGCTCCTGGAGGAGGCGCGCCAAAACCTCCCGCAACTCGCGCTCTTCGTCCTTGCTAATCGCCACCAGGGTCCCCGGATCGCGCCCGATCGCGCCTTAGAATGCCTCTTGGCCACGGTTGGCCAACCATCGGACTTGCCGCGGATTCTCGCGTTTTCCACAGGACCGTTCAAGTTCGAACGGAACCCCGTGCCGGAACTCAATATTTTGTTCACGTTGCCGCAGCGCAAGGACGGGCGTACCGTCGCGGCCTAGACGATTCTAGTCTAAGCTCAAAGCGCGTCAGGACCCAACGGATTGAGGAGACATCCTACATGTCGATGCAATCGCACCTTGCGGAACTGGAAAAGCGGCACCAGGCACTCGAACAAGAAATCCACGACTGCCTGTCCCACCCCGCGACCGATGATCTGGTGATAGCGGAATTGAAACGACGCAAGTTGCTAGTGAAGGACGAAATCGCGAAGTTGCGGCATAACGGCAGCATCAGCCTGCACTGACCGCATCAATCGTTAGGTCAAAATTTTAAAACCGCCGGCTCGCTCGCGAGGCGGCGGTTTTGTATTGATAAGCCGGAAGAAAAAGGCCTGGAGGGGAGGTTGCGGACACGCCTCATTGCCATCGCGCTCGGCGCAGCCTTTCTTTGTGCGCTCGCCGCGCCCGCTCTCGCGATCGACTATCCGACGCGGCCGATCACCTTGATCGTGCCTTATCCGCCGGCCGGCGGCGTCGACGCCATGGCGCGTGTCGTCGCCGAGAAATTGTCGGTCGCGCTCGGGCAGAACGTCGTTGTCGACAATCGTGGCGGTGGCGGCGGCAATATCGGCACGCGCGCGGTCGCACGTGCCGCACCCGATGGTTATACGCTATTGCTCGGCCACACCGGCACGATCTCGATCAATCCTTCGCTCTATCCGAACGCCGCCGGCGATCCGCGCCAAGAATTCGCGCCAATCGGCTTGGTGGCCTCGATGCCGGTCGCGCTGCTCGCACATCCCTCGTTCTCCGGCAAGACCATCGCCGATGTCATCGCCATCGCGAAAAAGAATCCCGGCAAGCTCAACATCGGCACCTCCGCGGTGGGCACCGGCGGCTATATGTGCGCGCAACTCTTCAAGGCGGAGGCGGAGGTCGAGGCCGAAATCATCAGCTACAAGGGCACGGCGCCGGTGATGAACGATCTATTGGGAGGCCACGTCCCGGTCGCGTTCGGCGTCCTGCCGCCCGCGCTCGGCAATATCGAGGCCGGCCGGCTGCGCGTCATCGCGGTGACCAGCAAGAGCCGCTTCTCGCTACTGCCGGATGTGCCGACTTTCGATGAATCCGGCATGCCCGGCTTCGAGGCGGTGCTGCACTATGGCGTTCTGGCGCCGGCGGGAACACCGAAGGAAATTATCGACAAGCTCAGCGCTGAGTTGCGCAGGTTGGTCAATACCGATGAGGTCAGGCAGCGCATTCACGCCGAGGGTGGCGACCCGATGACCTCGACGCCGCAGGAATACGCCAGCGATATCGATCAGGAGGAGCGCAAATGGAGCGCGCTCGTTCACAAGCTCAATCTCAAGGTCGAATAGTCAGGGCGCCTTTTCGAGGTCGACGAACCGCTCGGCGGTGACCGTTTTTTGATATTCCGGCCCGAACGCATAGCGTTCCTCGGTGACTAGCACCACGAAGGTAAGCGCTAGCGCGCTGACGATCATGAAGGCATTGAACATGAAAGCCGCGAGCGTCTGCTTCTGCGGCTTCGCGACAGCACGGGGCTTGCGGGGTGGCAGCATCGTCGGCACGTGTCGTTCTCCTTTCGCTCGGGTTCCCGGCAGAAAACGCGCTCACGTTCGAAATCGATCCGCGCCGTGCGCTGAAAATCAGCGTGCGGCGAGACGCAGTGCCGCCTCCGTTTCGCTTAGGGAAAATGCAGGGGCGGAAAAGAAAAATTCCTGCGCGACCACGACCAGCGAGCCGAGCATCAGCGCGCTGATCACCAGAAACGACTTCAATGCCAGGCTCTCGGTCCGGGCTTGGGCACGCATTGGAAGCGGCGGCAGGGGCATTCTGCTGTTCCTCGAGTGTTGTTGCGAAACGCGGCGACGGGACGCGCTGGCGACATTGTGCGTCGTACTATGCAAGCAATGGGCCACACGGAGTCGGCGCACGGCCTATCTCTGCGCGCGCGCGGTAAATGAAACGATAATCGCGACGATGTGGTGACGCAGGCGGTGTTCGGATGCCTCCCGCGCGCCTTATCCCGTAAAATTCGCGTAACGAGTCAGTGGCGAACTTTTGCTCACCAGTGGCGGTGATAATGCCAGCCGCCGCGCCAGCCCCAACCGCCACCCCAATAAGGTCCGCGATATGGATAGTAGTAATAGGCCGGCGGACCGTAGACGACCGGCGCGTCGTCTTCATAAACCACGCCGGGCGGCGACACCGGCACATAATCGTCACCGGCATAACGCGGGCCGCGCGCGGCGACGGTGCGTGGCGGACTGGCCATCCCGACATTGCGCGCGATCGCAAAGCCTTCCTTGCCGTTCCAGGTGACCTTGCACCAGCCGGCGTCGCAAGCGCCGACCTCGATCGTCTCGCCTCTCGGCATCAGGCCGACGACGTCGCTTTTTGTTCCCGGCGCGGCGCGCAGATTGGTTTCGCTCGCAAGCGTGACAGGTTTCGCAACGGCGGCGGCGGTGAGCGCAAGCAGCGATGCCGCGCTGACAGTAAGACGCAAAAGCGTCATGGATCCCTCAACCAATTAACGTCGACCCCTTGCCCGTTATTGTCGCGCAAAGTGCGACATTTTCAAGCCATGCCCGGACGGGCGCCGATGCTCATATGATGCTGGCTTATGCCGCGCTGCCGCCATATTGTGCCGGTTGATTCATGACGTCCGATTGACGCTGGCGAGGGGGATATGGCGAATTTTCTCAAATTCCAGGTGGCGGCCCTGATCGTGCTTGGCGCGGCGGCCATGATTGTCCCGGCGCACGCCTTCACGTTCAATAACGCCGACGGCAATAGCGGCGGTAAGGCCGAACTACAGGCCGACGGCCTGCCGGTCTATACCGATCCCCGGCACAAGCTTGAAGATTCCGACAACAAGGGCGGCAGCAGCTTCAAGTTCGGTGGCGGCACGATGACGGTCGGGCCGCAGCGCTCGTTCGATAACGACTTCTACAGCAGCCGCGACCGCATGCTGTCGCCGATCGGCCGCGACCGCTGACGGCTAGCCTTCCGCTTGCGAGGCGGCTGAAAACCCGACACGCTCTCCCTCGAACGGCCGGCGGAATCGACACGCCGGCCATGCGGGAGGACGCATCATGCCAAACCTTGTGACGCGCCGGGCGGTGCTCGGCGGCGCTGCGGCTCTGGCGGCGGTCTCGCTGTCGAACGCGCGCGCGCAAGATGCGTGGCCGTCGCGCCTCGTGCGCGTCATCGTGCCCTATCCGGCGGGCGGC
>JAFAQJ010000039.1 GCA_019246455.1 Pseudolabrys sp. | reverse complement strand
GCGCCTGGCCCGGGTTGCAGGGTCGCGGCGCTGTGCTAGAGAGCGGCGCAAATACAGTTGCAGGATTTGAGGAGTTTTCGTCATGGCGAATAAGCACAAGATCGGCTGGATTGGTGCGGGCCGCATGGGCTACCCGATGATTGAGCGCCTGCTCAAAGCAGGCCATGACGTCACGATCTGGAACCGTACTCGCGCTAAGGCCGAGCCACTCGCGGCACAAGGCGGCAGACTGGTCGACAAGCCAAGCGAGCTTGCGGACTGTGACATTGTCTTTGCGATCGTCTCGACCGGCAAGGATGTCGAGGAAGTCGTGTTCGGCAAAGACGGCCTACTCACCGGCGCCAAGAAGCCGAAGATGCTGGTCGACTGCTCGTCGATCTCGGTCGAGGAATCCGCCACGATCCGCAAGAAGCTCAACGAGAAGGGCGTCAACTTTATTGCTTCGCCGGTGTCGGGTAACGCCAAGGTCATCAAGGCCGGCAAGCTCTCGGCGGTGGTGTCGGGCCCCGAAGCCGATGCCAAGATAGCGATGCCGCTAATCGAGGTGTTCGCGCCGAAGGGCGTCTCTTATGTCGGCGATGGCGAACTCGCACGCATATGCAAGATCGCGCACAACGTGATGCTCGGCGTGGTGATCGAGAACTTGATCGAGATCACGCTGCTTGCCAACAAGATGGGTGTGCCGCGCCACGCCTTCCTGTCGTTCATGAACAACGGCGTCATGGGATCGATGTTCACGGCCTACAAGACACCGGCCCTGGTCAATCTCGACTGGACCACGACCTTCACGCCGGAATTGTTGCGTAAGGATCTCGATCTCGGGCTCGAATTGGGCCGCGAATGGGATGTACCGATGCCGGTCACGGCGGCGACGCGTGAAGTACTGCAAGGCCATTTCGGCGCGGCGCAATTGCAGAAGGATCCGCAAGCCTATCTACAGAAAGACTTCGCGGCGCTCGCCGAAACGATGGCGCTCGCTGCTGGCATGAAGCTCACGCCGGAGAACAAGAATGTCGGCACCGGCCTCGAATAGCCGCAGCCTCCACCACGAAAAAAAGGGCCGCTTTCGCGGCCCTTTGTGCATAGGTGGAGGATTCATGCCGCCATTTAAATCCTGTGGGAGGAAAACGGCGGCTGCGCACATTGTTAGTCAATCGGTGTGCGCCATCGGTCTCAAGTAAATTGCCCATAAACATCAGGTCTGCTCTGAACCTTTTGCAGACCTCCGGCGACCAATGCCTAACCGCGTGGACTGGGAGGTGGGCATCATGGAACAGAGCGCCGCGTCCGGATTCTTTCTGATGATCGCGCTTGCGTTTATGGCGGCGCTGTTTGTCGTGGTGGGACTGGCGATCGCTGCGATGACCCATCAAGTGCCGCTCTAACCCATAACGAAGGAACGCACGCTCTCGAAATCCCTGCGTCAGGACGCCGCAGGATTCCGTGCTGCCGCGAGAACTCGCGCTTTTTTAGCCAACTCGAAACCGTGCATCCCGAGATACCATTGCATGGCGACGACCGCGCCTTTCACCGGCTGGATTAGTCCAAGCGTGAGCCCGAGAGTGAGCGGCAACCACAACAGCCAATGCACCCAGTATGCCGGGTGGAACGCCGTCTCGGCCGACAGCGCCATTGGGACGACGATGTGGCCGACAATGACGATCACGAGGTATGCGGGAAAATCGTCGGCGCGGTGGTGATGCAGCTCCTCGCCACAGGCCGGACAATGATCGTTGACCTTGAGAAAGGCCTTGAACAGACGGCCCTCACCGCAGGTCGGGCAGTAGCCGCGAAAGCCGCGCCAGATCGTCTGCAGGGCGTCACGTGGCAGTTTAGTATTTGCAGACAGGCTCAATGCGTCCTCGATGCTTTCCAACAAATAAGTCGGCTCAGCGCTGAGCGCTAGGTCAGCCCTGCAATACTGTAATGCGCTTCGCTCAGTACCGGTTCGCGATCGGCAGCTGTTCGGCGGGGAACAGGGTGATCAGCCGGCAGCCTTTGTCGGTGACGACGACCTCTTCCTCGATACGGGCGGCCGAATAGCCGTCGGTCGCCGGACAATAGGTCTCGATCGCGAACACCATGCCTTCCTTGAGCTCGGTCGGATGATCCATCGACACGACCCGTGAGATGATAGGCCGCTCGTGCAGCGCGAGGCCGAGCCCGTGCGCGAATTGCAGGCCGAATGCCGCCATCTCGTCCGGAAAGCCGAACTCATTGGCTTTCGGGAACACCTCGCAGATATGCGCCGTGGTGGCGCCGGGCTTGATGCGCTCGATCGCCTTGTCGAGCCACTCGCGCGCTTTCTTGTAGGCGTCGTGCTGGGCCGGCGTGGCGCGACCGACATTGAAGGTGCGGTAGTAGCAGGTGCGATAGCCCATGAACGACTGCAGGATGTCGAAGAACGCCTGGTCGCCCGGGCGGATCATGCGGTCGGTGAAGTTGTGCGGATGCGGATTGCAACGCTCCCCCGAGATCGCGTTGACGGCTTCGACGTCGTCCGAGCCGTGGCGGTAGAGGAACTCGTTGACCATCGCGACGATGTCGTTCTCGCGCACGCCGGGGCGTAGCTTCTCGTTGACGAGATCATAGGCGCCGTCGACCATCGCTGCGGCGCGGTTCAAAAGCGCGATTTCGTCGATGTTCTTGACCTCGCGGGCCTCCAGCATGATCTGCTGGCCGTCGACGATCTTGAGGCCGAGCTTCTGCAATTCGAACATCATCGGCGGTTCGATGATGTCGACGCCGATCGGCAGCTTCTCGACGCCGGCCTCTTTGAGCAGGCCGAACATCTCCTTGGCGTGGCGTTCCATCAGCCCGAACTTGGGGTCGACGGTGCCACGTAATCCCACGAGGCCGGCCTTCATATTCTTGGGCTCGAGCCAGGGGCAATAGAGGCGGTGGTGGACCGCGGCCGAGCCGAAATCCCACAGGATCGGCTCGCCGCCCTTCGGCAACAGCACCCAGCGCGAAAGCTTGTCGCGCTCCCACTCGCCGATCTTGGTCGAGGTCGTGTAGCGGATGTTGTTGACGTCGAACAGCAACAGCGCGCCGACTTCCGAGCCTTCCATCGCCGCCCGGGTGCGGCCAAGCCGGTATTTGTGCATGCGGCGGTAGTCGACGCGCTCCTCGAAATCGACGCCCATCGTGCCGAGCGCCGGCAGGTGACGGTCCCATTTGTAGCGCGGGTTGATATCGTCGGGGTTCACCTTGCGCAAGCCGCGGGTGATGTCGTCCATAACGAGACTCCTTGAGCCTTGAATTTATCGGCCGACGCAAGCCGGCGGGGGGTCGGGCGGACTATACGCCCCGGCAGGGCGACGCACCAAATCCGGCACTCAGGCGACTTTCTTGCCCCACAGCCGCTGCGAGGCGATATCGGCGCCTTGGCGCAGCGCTTCGAGCTTCTTCCACACCACCGGCGCGATCACCCATTCGCGCCCTGCAAAAGTGCCGAAGCCGCAGTCGGTCGAGGCGATGACGCGCTCGCGGTCGCCGATCGTAGCCACCGCTTCCTCGATGCGCCGCGCGACCAGTTCCGGATGTTCGACGAAATTTGAGGTGGTCTCGATCACGCCGGGGATCAGCAGCATATCCTTCGGGAAGCCGACATGACCGAGGGTCGGGTATTCATGCGCGTGGCGCGGATTGGCGAACTCGATCGACAGCGCCCCGACATTGGCCTTGAGGAAGATCGCGAGCACCTTTGAGAGTGAAATGTCGAACAGATGTGGGCCTTCCCAGTTGCCCCAGCACACATGCAGCCGCACGCGGTCCCGCGGAATGCCGGCGATGCCGCGATTGATGGCGTCGACTTGCATCTCACAGATCTTTTGGAATTCGGTGTCGGATTTGTCCTGGAAATTGATGACGCGGGCCATCGCGAGATCAGGCGCGTCGATCTGAAGAAGTGACCCTCCGTCATGAATCGCCTTGTACTCGTTCGCCATCTCGCGGGCGATCGCGGCGAGGTAGGAGCCGTACGAATCGTAATAGGCATTGAGCATCGTCGTCGCGATGATGCCGGGCGAGGGCGCGGTCATGAATGTTTCAGCGAATTGCCCCTGCGCGGCTTTCTTGAAGCGTGCGATGTCTTCCTTGACCGGGCCGAGGTCGAGATATTTGAGCTCGGCCTGCGCCTCAGGCGCGTTCTGGCCCTTGCCGCGGCGCGGGAAGCGGCGCTTCTGCACCTCGATCAGTTCCGGGAATTCAACGAGATCGCGGCCCATCGGCCGCTTCGACTCGCCGGCGAAACCCGACATGCGTTGCGGCACATAGGTCTGGAAGCCGACACGCTGCTGCTCGCCGTCATTGCCGATGTCGATACCAGCCGCTTTCTGCCTGGCGACGATGTCGGCAACCGCCTTGTCCTTTTCCGCGGCGAGTTGCTTGAGATCGATTGTTTCGCCGCTTTCCTGGCGGATCAAAAGCTCGGTCAGAACTTCGTTGCGCGGCAGGCTGCCGACGTGCGTGGCGAGGATGCGGTCCTTACTGAAAATCATGCATTTTATCCCGGTCGTTGCGACGTCTGGACACCGACTGCATAATGCCGCCGTCCTGGGAGGAAATACAAATGACCGCGGCGCAAGCACGCGCGGAAACGCCGATGGCTGCCGTCGAGCCCGTGGGCGAAATCCCACGCGAATTCAACTTCGCGGCCGACATCCTCGATTTCAACCTGAAAGCCGGCCGCGCGAACAAGCCGGTCTATATCGACCATCGCGGCTCGTGGACATACGGCCAGCTTGCCGACCGCGTCGAGCGTTTCGGTATGGTGTTACGCACGCTCGGCGTGCAACGCGAGCAGCGTGTCCTGATGTGCATGACGGACACTATCGACTGGCCGACCGCGTTTCTCGGCTGCCTCAAGGCCGGCATCATCGCCGTTCCGGTTAACACGCTGCTCACCGAGAGCGATTACGAATTCATGCTCTCGGACAGCCGCGCCGGCGCGTTGATCGTGTCGGAAGCGCTCTATCCGCGGTTCGCCGCGCTGATCAAAAACGCGCCGGATCTCAAGCATGTCATTGTTTCAGGCGAAAGTACGCAGGGTCATCACAAATTCGAGGACCTGATCGTCAACGCCAAAGGTGAGCCCTATACCGCGCCGACCACCCGCGACGACATGGCGTTCTGGCTTTACACCTCGGGATCGACCGGCAAGCCGAAAGGCGCCGTCCACGTCCACGCCAGCCTCAAGCTTACGGCGCAGCTCTATGGCACGCCGGTCGCCGGGCTAGAGGAAAACGATCTGATCTATTCGGTGGCGAAGTTGTTCTTTGCCTACGGACTCGGCAATGCCATGACATTTCCGATGTCGGTCGGTGCCACGACCGTGCTTAACGCCGAGCGCCCGACTCCGGACGGCGTGGCAGTGTTGCTCAAAAAATATCCGGTGACGGTGTTCTGGGGCGTGCCGACGTTCTATGCCGCGTTCCTCAATTCGCCCAACGCGCCGCGAAAGTCAGAGGTCAAAATCCGCCGGGCTCTGTCGGCCGGCGAAGCATTGCCCGAGGAGATCGCCAAGCGCTTCAAGGAGCGATACGGCGTCGAAATCTCGGACGGACTTGGCACGACCGAGATGCTGCACATCTACCTCAGCAACGTGCCCGGCGCGACCAAACACGGCACGACCGGCAAGCCGGTGCCGGGCTACGAGATCAGGCTGCTGGACGAGAACGGCCAGCCGGTGAAGAAGGGCGAGATGGGTGAGATGTACGCCCGCGGACCGACCAGCGCGATTATGTACTGGAACAACCGCGAAAAGTCGCGCTCGACCTTCCAGGGAGAATGGACGCGCTCCGGCGATAAATATTACGAGGACGAGGACGGCTATTTCGTCTGCTGCGGCCGCGCCGATGACATGCTCAAGGTCTCGGGGCTCTATGTCTCGCCATTCGAGGTCGAGGCGGCGTTGCTGTCGCATCCCGATGTGCTCGAAGCCGCGGTGGTCGGCTGGAGCGACGAGCAGAAACTGGTGAAGCCCAAGGCGTTCGTCGTGCTCAAGTCGCCGGACAAAGCGAGCGAGGCGCTGTCGCGCGCCTTGCAAGAGCACGTCAAGGCGAAGCTCGCGCCATTTAAGTATCCGCGTTGGATCGAGTTCCGAAAAGATTTGCCGAAGACCGCCACCGGCAAGATTCAACGCTTCAAGCTAAGGGCGGAAGGCACGGCGTAATGGAATTGGCCGACAGCGGCTTTCTCGACATCGCCGGCCAGCATCTCGAATACCGCATGATCGGCCCGCGGCCGGGCGAAGCGCCGACGCTCGTCATGCTGCATGAGGGGCTCGGTTGCGTCGGCCTGTGGGGCGATTTCCCCGACAAATTGCAGCAAGCGACCGGGTGCAGCGTGTTTACCTATTCGCGCGCCGGTTACGGGCACTCATCGCCGGTCCAGTTGCCGCGGCCGCTGAGCTACATGCATGACGAAGCGCGCGACGTGTTGCCGGCGCTGCTCGATGTTATCGGGTTTGAGAGCGGGCTTTTGATCGGGCATAGCGACGGCGCGTCGATCGCAGCGATCTACGCTGGCTCGCATCAAGATCATCGCGTGCAGGGGCTCGTTCTGATCGCGCCGCACTTTTTCACCGAAGACACCGGTATTGCGTCGATCGTTGAGGCCAAAAAAGCCTATGGGAAGACCGATCTGCGCGCGAGGTTGGCGCGTTGGCACAAGGATCCCGACAATGCCTTTTGGGGCTGGAACGGTGCCTGGCTCGATCCCGATTTTCGCAAATGGGATATCACCGAATTTCTCGGCTATATCCGCGTCCCGATCCTGATCGTGCAAGGCGAGGACGATCAGTATGGCACGGTCGCACAGGTCGAAGCGGCGCAGCGCGACTGCTACTGCCCGGTCCGGGTAGCGCTACTTAAGGGCGTCAAACATTCGCCGCAGCGCGACGCACCGGATGCAACGCTCAAAACTGTGTCGGGCTTCGTGCGCGATGTAATTGCCGCGACAAAGGTGGCATAAACAAAACGGCCGCCAGAAAGCGGCCGTTTCAATTCGAGATTTACGCGAGAGCTACTCCGCCGCCTTGCGGGCAGGCGAGCCGTGCTCGGCGATGAGATAGTCGATTGCCGCCTGCACGCCGCCCTTCTTGATCGGCACGTTGTGCAGTTGCAGCGCCATTTCGGTGACGCCAAGCGCGGCGATCATCGAAGCGTCGTTGACATCGCCGAGATGACCGATGCGGAACATCTTGCCGGTGAAACGACCGAAGCTCGCGCCATACGAAATGTTGAAGTTATCGAGCGCCATCGCGCGGAACGCGTCGGCGTCGTGACCGTCCGGCAGCAGCACCCCTGTCAGCGTTGGCGAATGCGACTTCGGATCCTGGCAGATCGTCTCGAGGCCCCAGTGCTTGACGGCGCGGCGGGTAGCCTCGGCGAGCCGGTGATGGCGTGCGAACACGTTGTCGAGACCTTCCTCATGCAACATATCGATCGCAACCGCCATGCCCTGCAGCATTTGGGTCGCCGGCGTGTACGGGAAGAAGCCGACCTTGTTCATGTTGAGCATGTCGTCCCACGACCAGAACGACTTCGGCAGCTTCGAGGTTTTCGAGGCGGCGAGCGCCTTGTTGCTCACTGCGTTGAACGACATGCCAGGTGGCAGCATCAGGCCCTTCTGCGAGCCGCCGACGGTGACGTCGACGCCCCATTCATCGTGCCGGTAGTCGGTCGAGGCGAGCGAGGAGATCGTGTCGACGTAGAGCAGCGCCGGATGGCCGGCCTTGTCGATCGCCTTGCGGACTTCCGCGATATTGGAAAGGCAGCCGGTCGAGGTCTCGTTGTGCAGAACGCAGACCGCCTTGATCTCTTTGGCTTTATCCTCGCGTAGTTTCGCTTCGATGACGGTAGGGTCGGCAGCGTGACGCCAATCGGTCGGGATAAACTCAGGCTTGAGGCCGAGCTTCTCCGCCATGTTCTTCCACAGCGTCGCAAACTGGCCGGTCTCGACCATCAACACGCGGTCGCCCGGCGATAACGTGTTGATCAGAGCCGCTTCCCACGCGCCGGTACCGGTCGCCGTGTAGATAATCACCGGATTAGTGGTCTTGAAGATCGTCTTGAGGCCTTCGAGGCAGCGCTTGGTGAGCTTGGCAAATTCCGGCCCCCGATGATCGATGATCGGCGTGTCCATCGCCCGCAGCACGCGGTCAGGCAGCATGGTTGGACCCGGGATGTGCAACAGGTGGCGCCCGATCGCACGCGAGGAATTCTTAGCCATTGGTAATCGCTCCGATAGGTCGGCTTTAGACCGAATTTTGATGGTTCCGGCACGCCGGCCGACCCTGCGGCCCAGCGCATTGTTGGCGGGGATGAACTATGAATGTAACAGTCGGGTCAAGTGCTAACCACGACGCAGGTCGTGCTTTGCACGACTGCTTTGCGATAACTCAGAAAGTCCGTCGTTTCTTGGGTTTTCGCCGTCCTGTCGTCGATCAGAGGATAGAGCTATTCAATGACCGAACGGCTGATGCCCGGCCTCGAACGGCGACTGAAAGCGGAAATCAGCGGTGATGTGCGGTTCGACCGCTTTACCCGCGGCCGCTACGCGACCGATGCGTCGCATTACCAGATCATGCCGATCGGCGTCGTCGCG
>JAFAQJ010000021.1 GCA_019246455.1 Pseudolabrys sp. | reverse complement strand
CTCCTGACCGCCGCCAAGCTGGCGCTGGCTTACGCCTTCATCGGCGTGATCGGTTCGGAGTTCATCCTGGCGCGCGCCGGCATGGGGTATGAGATCGGCTTCGCCTACACCAATTTCGACAATGCCACGATGTATCCGCTTATTCTGTTGGTGCTGTTGCTGTCGATCGCGGCGAACGGCCTATTGTCGCGGTGGGAAACCGTGCTGCTGACGCGGCGAGGGATCAAGTAGATGCACGCCGACGAGCGCAAGCCCTTCCGCAACATTCTGATCTTGATCGGCGGCATTTTGCTGTGCTGGGAGCTCGCTTATCTCGTGGTCGGCGACGTCGCGCTGCGCTCGCCGTGGCAGACCGTCGCCTTCCTCGGCAAGTTGATGGAAACCGACCTGTTCTGGCCGCACTTTTCGGAATCGATGCGCGCCTTCGCGGTTGCGCTCGCCATTGCAATCGTGCTCGGGCTGCTGATCGGGTTTGCGCTCGCACTGCATCGCCTGTCGGGTGAGGCGATGGAGCCGATGCTGGTCGCGCTCTACTCGATCCCGAAGATCACGCTCTATCCGATCATCCTCTTGGCGTTCGGCCTCGGCATCTCGGCCAAGATCGCATTCGGTGCGATCCATGGCATTATTCCGGTCGCGCTGTTCACGCTGACCGCGGTGCGTTCGACCAAGCCGATCCTGATCAAGACGGGGCGGGTGATGAAATTGAGCCCCGCCGTGATGGTACGCTCGATCCTGTTTCCGGCCGCGGTGCCGGAAATTTTCACCGGCATCCGGGTTGGGTTCTCGCTGACGCTGGTCGGTACCGTGCTGGGCGAGATGTTCGCCTCGCAGCGCGGGCTCGGCTATCTGCTGATGAACGCGATCAGCCTCTACAATGTCGACGTCATTATGTCGGTGACGTTTCTGCTGGTGTTGATGGCGGCCGGCGTCAATACGCTGCTCCTGGCAATCGACCACCGCCTGCATCATGGCGTATAGGTGGGCCCCTCAATTCGAGGCCCGCAATGGCGACCGCCGATAATCAACCTTGGCCGACCGAGCTGCGCCTCCACAAGGACCGCAAGACGCTGACGGTCGCTTTCGACAACGGCGAGCGGTTCGATCTGCCGGCCGAATATCTGCGTGTCAAAAGCCCGAGCGCGGAAGTGCAGGGGCATTCGCCGGAAGAGCGCAAGACCGTCCCCGGCAAGATCAATGTCGCGATCATGCAGATCGAACCGATCGGCAATTACGCCGTGCGCCTGATCTTCGACGACATGCATTCGACCGGCATCTATAGTTGGGTCTATCTACGCGAACTCGGCATGAAACGCACCGAATACTGGCAGGACTATCTCGGCGAACTGGCCGCCAAGAATCTGTCGCGCGAGAGCGCCTGAGCGCGGTAACTGATTGCCGCCGCCGGGCTGGCTCCCGCCCACGAAGCCGATATGATGAGCCCGCAATTTCGGCGGAGGGCACATGCGGCTGTCTCGGCTTTTGTCTCTGATTCTCGCGGCATTCCTCGCCACCATCGTCACGCACGCCTCGGCGCAGCGCGACAGCGGCCCGGTCGAGGAGCAGCCGGGTTACGTGCCGGACGCCGCCGACGAACAATTGTCGCCGGAGTTCGAGAAGCAGGTGGTGTCGTACCGCACCAACGAAGCGCCTGGCACCGTCATCGTGCAGACCTCCGAGCGCTTTCTCTATCTCGTGCTCGGCAATGGCCGCGCGATCCGCTATGGCATCGGCGTCGGCCGCGAGGGTTTCCAGTGGCAAGGGCTGCAACGCATCAGCCGCAAGCAGGAATGGCCGGACTGGACGCCGCCGCCTGAAATGATCGAGCGTCAACCTTATCTGCCGCGCTTCATGGCCGGGGGGCCCGGCAATCCGCTCGGCGCCCGCGCGCTTTATCTCGGCAACACGGTCTACCGCATCCACGGCACCAACATGCCGCAGACCATCGGCACCGCGGTGTCATCGGGCTGCTTCCGGCTGGTCAATAACGATGTGATGGATCTTTACGAGCGCGTGCCGCTCGGCACCAAGGTCGTCATCCGGCAGCAGCCGGAACTGTAATCGCATTCCGGGAGAAGACATGCGCTGGACTTTTCGCAACGGGCTGCTGATCGGTTGCGCTCTCGCGCTCGCGGTGGCGGCGGCCGCCTTCGCCTGGGAGCGTTACGACACTAAGACGCTTAAGCGCACGGTCAAGCGCGACGCGCTCACCTGCGGCGTCTCGACCGGCCTGCCGGGCTTTTCCTACGCCGACGCAAACGGCAACTGGTCGGGTTTCGACGTCGATTTCTGCCGCGCCATCGCCGCGGCGATCTTTGACGATCCCGGCAAAGTCAAGTTCTTCCCGCTCGATGCCAAGGAACGCTTTGCGGAATTGGCCAACCGCAAGGTCGACGTGCTGGCGCGCAATTCGACCTGGACCATCTCGCGCGAAACCGATTATGCCCTGCATTTTGCCGGTGTGTCCTATTATGACGGGCAAGGCTTCATGCTGCCGAAGGCGCGTAACATCGACTCCGCGCTCGCACTCGACGGCAGCAAGGTCTGCGTGCAGATCGGCACCACGACGCAGCTCAATCTCGCCGACTACTTCCGCGCCAACAACATGAAGTATGAAGAGGTGAAGCTCACCAAGCTCGACGACGTGGTGAAGGCCTATGACAGCGGCAAATGCGACACCTTCACCGCCGACGTGTCGCAGCTCTACGCGCTGCGGCTGAACCTGTCGAAACCGGGTGACCACGACATCCTCGC
>JAFAQJ010000020.1 GCA_019246455.1 Pseudolabrys sp. | reverse complement strand
CGGCGGATGGCATTGGGGAATGCCTTCGACATGGAAGTGTTTTTTCAGCAGCTGGTGAACGGCATCACGCTGGGATCCATCTACGGCCTGATCGCCATCGGCTACACGATGGTGTTCGGCATCATCGGCATGGTGAACTTCGCCCATGGCGATGTGTTCATGGTGTCGGCATTCATCGCGCTCATCGCGCTGCTCATCCTCACAAGCTGGCTCGGCGTCGCTTCGATCGCGCTTGCGCTGCTGATTGTCCTGATCGTCGCGATGGTTTTCACGTCGGTCGTGAACTGGACCATCGAACGCATCGCCTACCGGCCGCTACGCGGATCCTTCCGCTTGGCGCCGCTTATCTCGGCGATCGGCATGTCGATTTTCCTGTCGAATTTCGTGCAGGTGACGCAGGGCCCGCGCAACAAGCCGATACCCGCGCTCGTGCACGGCGAATTCGTCCTGATGACCCGCAACGACTATGTTGTAACTCTCTCGTTCAAGCAGCTCATCATCTGGGGTGTGACAGCGGTGCTGCTCGGCGCGTTCTGGTACCTGGTCGCAAAGACGAGCCTGGGACGCGCGCAACGCGCCTGCGAACAGGATCAGAAGATGGCGGCACTGGTCGGCGTCGACGTCGACCGGACGATTTCCATTACTTTCGTGATCGCAGCGGCGCTCGCCGCCGTCGCCGGCACGCTCTATCTGATGTACTACGGCGTGATCAGCTTCTATGACGGGTTTGTACCCGGCGTGAAAGCCTTCACCGCGGCGGTTCTAGGGGGCATCGGCTCGCTGCCCGGCGCTGTGGTCGGCGGCATCCTGATCGGCCTGATCGAGACCATGTGGTCCGCCTATTTCTCGATCGACTACAAAGACGTCGCCGCCTTTAGCGTCCTCGCCATCACGCTGATCTTCCTGCCGCAAGGGCTATTCGGCCGCCCCGACGTCGAGAAGGTGTGACGTGACCACTGCGCCCAGCCAACGCCAGGATACTCCTGTCAACTTCCTCCATGCACTTCGCGATGCCGGCATCACAGGGTTGCTCGCGCTCGGCCTGTTCCTGCCGCTGATCGGCTTCCAGACCATTCAGAACTTCGACAACCGGCTCGTCCTCGAGACACGCTGGCCACTCCTGCTCTGGTTCGTCGTTCTCGTCATCGCGGGCCGGCTATTCTACTCGGTGGTCATCCTGCCTTGGGCAGCGCGCAGGCGCGCGCTTGCCACGCATCGGCCATTGGCTTTGCCTCGCTCCTTCACGCGCTGGTTCACGCCGGCCGCCATCGGTTTTGTGATCGCCTATCCGGTCATCGTGCTCGCCATCAATGGGTTCGGCGGCGCGGTGAAGTGGATCGACAATTTCGGCATCCAGATCTTGATCTACGTGATGCTCGGCTGGGGCTTGAATATCGTCGTCGGCCTCGCGGGTTTGCTCGATCTCGGCTACGTGGCCTTCTACGCGGTTGGTGCCTACTCTTATGCGCTGCTGGCCAAGACCTTCGGCCTTTCTTTCTGGCTGCTGCTGCCGCTCGCCGGCATCCTGTCGGCATTTTGGGGGATCTTGCTTGGCTTTCCGGTGCTGCGGTTACGCGGCGACTATCTTGCGATCGTGACGCTGGCCTTCGGCGAGATCATCCGCATCGTCTTGATTAATTGGGTCGATCTGACCAACGGTTATGCCGGGATCAGCGGCATCCCGCGGCCGACGTTCTTTGGCATTCCGTTCACCGCCAACGACGACGGTTTTGCGGCGGTCTTTGGTCTTGAATTCTCGCCAGTCTACCGAACTCTGTTTCTCTATTATCTCATTTTGGCGCTCGCGTTCCTCACCGCATTCGTGACCGTGCGACTGCGTCGACTGCCCGTCGGCCGCGCCTGGGAAGCGTTGCGTGAGGACGAAATCGCCTGCCGCTCGCTCGGCATCAACACGACCAATACCAAGCTCACCGCTTTCGCAACCGGCGCCATGTTCGGCGGGTTCGCCGGATCGTTTTTCGCAGCACGCCAGGGCTTCATTTCGCCTGAGAGCTTCACCTTCCTCGAATCTGCGACAATCCTATCGATCGTCGTACTCGGCGGCATGGGCAGCCAAATCGGCGTAGCAATTGCCGCAATCGCCATGATTGGCGGCACCGAAATCATGCGCGAGCTTGATTTCCTCAAAGCCATTTTCGGCGATGATTTCGATCCGACGAAATACCGCATGCTGCTGTTCGGCTTTACGATGGTGCTGATCATGCTTTGGAAGCCGCGCGGGCTGATTTCGAGCCGGGATCCTTCGGTGTTCCTCAAGGAACGACGGACGATCTCCGCCGAGTTAGTGAAGGAAGGTCACGGCTGATGGCCGGCGACACGCTGCTCCGCGTCGAACATCTCACCATGCGCTTCGGCGGCCTGGTGGCGGTCCACGACCTGTCCTTTGAAGTCGCCGAAGGTTCGATCACCGCGCTGATCGGCCCGAACGGCGCGGGTAAAACGACGGTCTTTAATTGCATCACGGGCTTCTACAAGCCGAGCGAGGGCCGCCTTGCGATCCGCCACGGCTCACCGGCGATCTGGAACGAGCTCGCGGCGCTGACGGACAAGGGCGAGCGAAGCCTTGCGCGGCGCGACGGCTCGCTCTTCCTGCTCGAGCGCATGCCGGAATACCTCGTCACGCACAAGGCCAAGGTCGCACGCACGTTCCAGAACATCCGGCTGTTTCCCGGCATGACAGTGCTTGAGAACCTAATGGTCGCCCAGCACAACGCGCTGATGATCGCATCCGGCTTCACGTTGCTTGGCGTGCTCGGCATCCCGTCTTATGCCAAGGCCGAGCGCGCCGCGATCGACATGGCGCGCGAGTGGCTCGATCGCATCGGTCTTCTCGATCGCGCCGACGATCCGGCCGGCGACTTGCCGTATGGCGCACAGCGGCGGCTCGAAATCGCGCGCGCCATGTGCACGCGGCCCACTTTGCTATGCCTCGACGAACCGGCCGCCGGGCTTAATCCACGGGAGAGCGCCGACCTCAACGCGCTTTTGCTTGCGATCCGAAAGGATTTCGGCATCACGATCTTGCTCATCGAGCACGACATGTCGGTGGTGATGGAGATTTCCGATCGCATCGTCGTGCTCGACTATGGCGTAAAAATTTCCGATGGCACGCCCGATTTCGTACGCAACGATCCCAAGGTCGTCGCTGCTTATCTCGGCGTCGAGGACAAAGATGTTGCCAAGGTCGAAGCGGAGGTCGGACTATGACTTCGCTTTTGTCGGTACGTGGCGTTACGACCTTCTACGGGCGCGTTCAGGCGCTCAAAGGCGTCGACCTCGACGTCAACGACGGCGAGATCGTCACGTTGATCGGAGCCAACGGCGCCGGAAAATCGACGTTGATGATGACAGTGTGTGGCAACCCGCGCGCACGGGATGGTTCGATACTGTTCGACGGCACCGAAATCACAAAAATGCCGACGCACGAAATCGCCCGTCTCAAGTTGGCGCAGGCACCCGAGGGTCGTCGCATCTTCTCCCGCATGAGCGTGTTGGAGAATCTCCAGATGGGCGCAATCGTAGCCGACAAGGCGAATTTCGGAGCCGATCTCGAGCGCATTCTCACACTCTTTCCGCGCTTGAAGGAACGCGTCAACCAGCGCGGCGGCACGCTATCGGGCGGCGAACAGCAAATGCTGGCAATCGCCCGCGCACTGATGAGCCGGCCCCGCCTCTTGCTCTTGGACGAGCCTTCGCTGGGGCTTGCCCCGCTGATCGTCCGGCAGATCTTCGACGCCATCCGGACGCTCAATAAGCAGGACCGGCTCACGGTCTTCCTTGTCGAGCAGAATGCGTTCCACGCGCTAAAACTGGCCCACCGCGGCTATGTGATGGTCAATGGGACCATTACGCTGTCAGGCACTGGAGCCGAACTGCTCGAACGGCCCGAAATCAAGGCCGCCTACCTCGAAGGCGGACGCCACTAATGGAACAGATTGCCGCATTCTTTTATGAGGAAGATTCGCTTGGAGTATTTGTGCTGGTCACAATCGCGCTCGGAGGCGGCGGCGCTTGGCTCACCGGCCGGGCGATCGCGGGGACTTGGCGGCCAACCTGGCAGATCATCTTTTACACCCTCATTCTAGGTGGAGCTGTGAGGTTCTTCCACTTCGCGCTTTTCGGCGGGACGTTGCTATCGGTGCACTATTATGCAGTCGACGCGGCGTTTTGCCTGGGGCTCGGGCTCTTAGGCTTTCGTATGACACGGGTCCGCCAGATGATTGAGCAGTATCACTGGCTCAATATGCGCTCTGGCTTCCTGGGCTGGCGCCATCACGCGCCCTAGGCTAGCATTTCCCCAACAGAAAACGGCAAAGAAAAAAAGCGATTGGGTTGCCGCAGGAATTTCAACGGATAACGGAGAGGAGCTCAGATGAAGAAAACTGTTACGCTTGGCCTCGCACTGGGTATCGGTCTTGCCCTTGGCAGCACCGCCTTCGCTCAAATCAAGTTTGGCGTTCAAGGCCCGGTCACCGGTCCGAACGCCGCGTTCGGCGCGCAGCTGAAGAACGGCGCCGACCAAGCCATTGCCGACATCAACGCGGCCGGTGGCATCATGGGGCAAAAGATCGCCGTCCAGTACGGTGACGACGCATCCGACCCGAAGCAGGGCGTTTCCGTCGCAAACAAATTCGTTGGCGATGGCGTGAAGTTCGTCATCGGTCCATTCAACTCCGGCGTCACAATGCCCTCCTCGGAAGTCTACCAGGAGAACGGCGTACTTGAGATCACGCCGTCCGCGACCAATCCGAAGATCACCGAACGCAATATGTGGAACATCTTCCGCACCTGCGGTCGTGACGATCAGCAGGGCGCGGTGGCATCGGCCTTCATTCTCAAGAACATGAAAGGCAAGAAGATCGCGATCGTCCACGACAAGACGACCTATGGTCAGGGTCTTGCCGACGAGACCAAGAAGGGCCTCAACAAAGGCGGCGTGAAGGAGGTGCTGTACGAAGGCATCAACGTCGGCGAGAAGGACTTCTCGGCGCTGGTGTCGAAGATCAAGTCGTCGGGTGCCGACCTCGTCTACTGGGGCGGCCTGCATACCGAGGGCGGCCTGATTGTGCGCCAGATGCGCGATCAAGGCGTCAAGGTTCCGATGATGAGCGGTGACGGCATCACCACCGACGAGTTCGCCGCGATCGGCGGCCCCGGCGTCGAAGGCACCTACATGACCTACGGGCCCGATGCCACCAAGAACGCGTCAGCAAAGGACGTCGTGGCGAAGTTCAAGGCCAAAAACTTCAATCCGGAAGCCTACACGCTCTATAGCTATGCGGCCGTGCAGATCATTAAGCAGGCCGCGGAGCAGGCGAAGTCGCTCGATCCGAAGAAGGTCGCCGAAGTGATGCACTCTGGCAAGGCCTTCAAGACCGTGCTTGGCGACATCTCATACGACAAGAAGGGTGACCTCACGAAGCTCGACTACGTGATGTACATCTGGAAGAAGGATGCCAGCGGCAAGATCACGTACGTCGAACTGCCGCCAGGCGCGACTAACTACGCGCGATCACTAAAAAGCGATCAAAATGGAAACGCCCGCCTCACCGGCGGGCGTTTTTCTTATGCCGGCGTCAACCGATTTTTCCGAGCGCCGGAAATGTATCGAGCAGCCACACGCTGAACGAGGAAATCCAGTTCAGCGACGGCGACAGGAAAGCGATGCCGGTAAGGACCAGAAGCGCGCCCACGCCCTGTTCGACACGACGCAGATATTCGCGAAAGCGCGCCAGAAACGCCGCGAAGGGCTCGATCGCGAGCGCCGCAACGATGAACGGAATGCCAAGCCCGAGCGAATAGACCGCAAGCAGACTCGCGCCGCGCGCCACCGTCTGTTCGGACGCTGCCACGGCCAGGATCGCGGCGAGGATCGGGCCGATGCAGGGCGTCCAACCGAATGCAAAGGCCAGACCCATCACATACGCGCCCCATAAACCGACCGGCTTTGCCACGGTCGCGCGCTTTTCTCGATGCAACAGTGCGATCTGGGTAACTCCTAAAAAGTGCAGCCCCATCAGAATAATCGCGATGCCGGCGACGATGCCGAGCGGCCCCGAATAGGCGCGGATCAACGCGCCGATGACGCTCGCGCTTGCACCCAGCGCGACGAACACGGTCGAAAAGCCGAGTACGAACAGCGCCGCGGCCGTCACGGTCTCACGTTTGACACGCGGCTCCGGCTCGCGATCGGCAAAACGTTCGAGCGAGGCGCCGGCGAGATAGACGAG
>JAFAQJ010000314.1 GCA_019246455.1 Pseudolabrys sp. | reverse complement strand
CGCCGAATGCAATCCGGTCCTTCTGGCGGGCGGATTGCTCAAACGTGCGATAGAGCGCGGCGCGACGATTTATGCGCCTTGCGAGGTCGCCGGTGTGCAGGAGCAGGGCGACCGTGTGATCGCGCGGGCCAAGAACGGCGCTGCCTTTGCCGCTGGAGCCGTGATCTATGCGACCGGCTATGAACGGCCGGCGATCGTCACCGCCAAAAATCTGCGGGTCGTATCGACTTGGGCCATCGCGACGGCGCCGCAGCCGGATCGGCTCTGGCCCTCGCGCGCGACATTGTGGGAAGCTTCGCAACCTTATCTCTATGTGCGCACCACGCCCGACGGCCGCGTTATCGCCGGCGGCGAGGACGAGAATAGTGCCGATGCGCGGCGTCGTGACGCGCTGATCCCGCAAAAAACCGAAGCCATCCAGAACAAACTCAAAGCGTTGCTGCCCGACATTGACGCTGAAGCGGAGTATGCGTGGGCCGGGTCCTTCGGGACTAGCAAAACAGGCATGCCGGCCATTGGCCTCGTCCCCGGTTTCGCGCGCACCTATGCGGTCGAGGCGTTCGCCGGCAACGGCATCACTTTCGCCATGATCGCGGCGGATATTGTGCATGGCGCGCTCATCGGCAAGCCCGATCCCGACGCGGACCTGTTTGCCTTCGATTGAGCCGCCGCGCTAAGACTCGCCGCCCCGTCGATGGGGCGAGATGAGGAAACGATGGCAAAAAAAGACGCAATTCCGAGTGCCAAGCATCCACGCGGGCGGAAATTCCGCTCACAGCTGTGGTTCGACAATCCGGAAAATCCCGGAATGACCGCGCTCTATCTCGAGCGCTACCTCAACTGGGGCCTGACGCGCAAAGAACTCACCTCCGGCAAGCCCATCATCGGCATTGCGCAGACCGGCTCGGACCTTTCGCCGTGCAATCGCCACCACCTCGAGCTCGCCGATCGCGTGCGGGCTGGCATTCGCGCCGCCGGCGGCATTGCGTTCGAGTTTCCGGTGCATCCGATCCAGGAAACCGGCAAGCGCCCCGGCGCCGCGCTCGATCGCAATTTGGCCTATCTCGGGCTGGTTGAGATCCTCTACGGCTACCCGCTCGACGGCGTCGTGCTGATGACCGGCTGCGACAAGACGACGCCTGCCTGCATCATGGCGGCGGCAACCGTCAACATTCCGGCGATCGTTCTGTCGGGCGGCCCGATGCTCAACGGCTGGCGCGGCGAAGAGCGTGTCGGCTCCGGCATGGTGGTGTGGCAGGCACGCGAAGACCATGCCGCCGGCAAGATCAGCTATCAGGAATTCATCGACCGCGTCGCCGATTCGGCGCCGTCGATCGGCCACTGCAACACGATGGGCACGGCATCGACCATGAACGCGTTGGCCGAGGCACTCGGCATGTCACTGCCGGGCTGCGCGGCGATCCCGGCGCCGTACCGCGAGCGCGGGCAGATTGCTTATGACACTGGTATACGCGCCGTCGAAATCGTCCACGAAGACCTGAAGCCGTCCGATATTCTTACCCGTAAGGCGTTCGAGAACACGATCGTTGCCAATTCGGCGATCGGCGGCTCGACCAATGCGCCGATCCACATCAACGCGATTGCCAAACACATCGGGGTCAAGCTCGAGATCACGGATTGGGAAAAGGTCGGTTACAATGTGCCGCTCCTCGTCAACATGCAGCCGGCAGGTCATTACCTCGCCGAAGAATACTACCGCGCCGGCGGGCTGCCGGCCGTGATGAACGAATTGCTCAAGGCCAGGCTCATTCACGCCGATGCCGTCACGGTGAACGGCAAGACCATGGGGGACAACGTCAAGAGCGCCAAAATCGGCAATCACGACGTGATCCGCTCGCACAAGAAGCCGTTGAAGCAAAAGGCCGGCTTCAAGGTCCTGCACGGTAATCTGTTCGACTCCGCCGTGATGAAAACGAGCGTGATTTCCGACGAGTTCCGCCAGCGTTACTTGTCGAACCCGAAGGATCCCGACGCCTTCGAGGGTCGCGCTGTCGTGTTCGAGGGGCCTGAGGACTATCACCACCGCATCGATGATCCGAAGCTCAAGATCGACGAGAACACGATGCTGTTCATCCGCGGCGCCGGCCCGATTGGCTATCCCGGCGCGGCCGAAGTCGTAAACATGCAGCCACCGGCCTACTTGATCAAACAAGGCGTGCTGTCATTGCCCTGTATCGGCGACGGGCGGCAATCCGGCACGTCGGCGTCCCCGTCGATCCTCAATGCCTCGCCGGAAGCGGCAGCGGGTGGCGGGCTCGCGATCCTCAAGACCGGCGACCGCGTGCGTATCGACCTGAAAAAGGGCACTGCTAATATTCTGATCTCGAAAGCCGAACTCGCGGAGCGCCGCGCCAAACTCGAAAAACAAGGCGGCTTCCATTATCCGCCAAGCCAGACACCTTGGCAGGAAATCCAGCGCGACATGGTCGGCCAGCTCGGCGAGGGCATGGTGCTCAAGCCGGCGGTCAAATATCAGCGTGTCGCGCAGAAATTCATTCCGCGCGACAATCATTAGCTTCACTTAAAAAGTATCAGGGAGCGTTGCGTCATGGCGGGTCGATTGAACGGGAAATTGGCGTTTGTCACGGCGGCGGGGCAGGGCATCGGGCGGGCGATTGCTGAAGCGTTCCTCGCCGAAGGCGCGCAGGTCGTGGCGACCGATCTCGATGCCGGCAAGCTCAAAGGTCTCGACAAAGCGAAAACCTTCGCACTCGACGTGACGTCGACCAAGGCAGTCGAAGACCTTGCCGCCAAGGTGCTGAAGGAGGCCGGCACGCCGAACATCATCGGCAACTTCGCCGGCTGGGTGCATCAAGGCACCATTCTCGAATGTTCGGAACAGGACTGGGATCGTTCTTTCGACATCAACGTCAAGTCGATGCATCGCGTGTTGCGCGCCTTCGTGCCGGCGATGCTCAAGAACGGCGGCGGCTCGATTATCAACATCGCGTCGGTCGCCTCATCCGTGCGAGGCCTGCCGGCGCGTTACGCCTACGGCTCGAGCAAGGCGGCCATCATCGGTCTCACCAAAGCGATGGCGGCGGACTTCATCCGCCAGGGCATCCGCGTCAACGCACTCTGTCCAGGCACCATCCAGTCGCCGTCGCTCGATGAGCGCATCGAGGCGAACGCCAAAAAAACCGGCAAATCGCTGGAAGCTGTGCGCACGGACTTTATCGATCGCCAACCGATCGGCCGTCTGGGCACCGCTGAAGAAATCGCCGCCGGCGCCGTGTTTCTG
>JAFAQJ010000309.1 GCA_019246455.1 Pseudolabrys sp. | reverse complement strand
GCGGTCCGTGGACGTCAACACTTTGCCGGATCCGCAAACCGATCAGCAGCGCGTGAAGCAGGGGCACGACCAGTGGCTGGTGCTGATCGGCATCTGCACGCATCTCGGCTGCATCCCGATCGCACACCAGGGCGAATACGACGGCTTCTTCTGCCCCTGCCACGGCTCGCAATACGATACGTCAGGCCGCATCCGCAAAGGCCCGGCGCCGAAAAATCTCGCACTTCCGCCCTACCAATTCGTCTCCGACAGCAAGATCAAGATCGGCTGATCGTCATCCGAGTTTTTTGAAGGTTCGACCAAGGTCTCGACTATGAGCGGACATTCCACCTACCAGCCGCAGAACGGATTTATGAAGTGGCTAGAGCGCCGGCTGCCGATCGCCGGGCTGATCCATTCCTCATTCGTTGCTTATCCCACACCGCGCAACCTGAACTACTGGTGGACGTTCGGCGGCATCCTGTCCTTCATGCTCGGCGTGCAGATCGTCACCGGCATCGTGCTGGCGATGCACTACACGCCCGAAGCGACGATGGCTTTCAATTCCGTCGAGACCATCATGCGCGACGTGAATTACGGCTGGCTTTTGCGCTACCTGCACTCGAACGGCGCCTCGATGTTCTTCATTGCCGTCTACATCCATATGTTCCGCGGCATGTATTACGGTTCCTACAAGGAGCCGCGCGAGGTTCTCTGGATCCTTGGCGTCATCCTTTATCTCTTGATGATGGCGACAGGTTTCCTTGGCTACACGCTGCCGTGGGGCCAGATGTCCTATTGGGGCGCGACCGTCATCACGAACTTCTTCTCGGCCTTCCCGGTGATCGGCGATCCGCTGGTGACGTTCCTGTGGGGCGGCTACGCCGTCGGCAACCCGACGCTCAACCGGTTTTTCTCGCTGCATTATCTCCTGCCGTTCGTGATCGCGGGCGTGGTCGTGCTGCACGTCTGGGCGCTGCACGTCGTCGGGCAAAACAATCCGACTGGCATCGAGCCGAAGTCCGAAAAGGACACTGTACCGTTCACGCCTTACGCGACCGTCAAGGACTCATTCCTGATGGCGGTGTTCTGCATCGTGTTCGCATGGTTCGTGTTCTACGTGCCGAATTATCTCGGCCACGCCGATAACTACATCCCGGCCAACCCAGCGGTGACGCCGCAGCACATCGTGCCGGAATGGTATTACCTGCCGTTCTACGCGATCCTGCGCGCCATCCCCAACAAGCTGCTCGGTGTGTGCGCGCTGTTCGGCTCGATCGGTATCCTCGCCTTCCTGCCATGGCTCGATACCTCGCGGGTGCGCTCGGGCCGCTACCGGCCGCTGTTCAAGCAGTTCTTCTGGCTGTTCGTCGCGTGCTGCCTCGGCCTCGGTTGGCTCGGCGCTAAGCCGCCGGAAGGCGTCTACGTCATCGCCGCGCGCATCCTGACGCTCTATTACTTCGGCTACTTCATCGTCGTGCTGCCGCTGCTCGGCATCTTCGAGAAGACCAAGCCGCTGCCCCATTCGATTTCGGAATCGGTTCTGGCTGGCGATGTGCCGCTTGGCGCGTCCGCCCCGCCCCCGAGGCACGGGTGAGGGGAGACGCCACATGAAACAGATGCTTCTCGTCTTCTCCGCCGTTCTTGCGCTCGCCGCGTCCTCGGCTTTCGCGCAACAGGAACACGAGCACGAGACACCGCAGCCGCCGCGGCTGAAGTGGTCGTTCGCCGGCCCGTTCGGCAAATACGATCAGGCGCAGTTGCAGCGCGGCTTTAAGGTTTACAAGGAAGTCTGCTCGAATTGCCACTCGCTCAATATGGTGAGCTTCCGCAATCTGGCCGACGCCGGCGGCCCCGGCTTCAGCATGGCGCAGGCCGAAGCAGTCGCCGCCGAATACAAGGTCAAGGACGGCCCGAACGATCAGGGCGAAATGTTCGAGCGGCCGGGCCGGCTCGCCGACCACTTCCCGCCGCCGTTCCCGAACGATCAGGCCGCGCGCTCTGCCAATGGCGGCGCGTTGCCTCCGGACATGTCCGTGCTCGCTAAAGCGCGCACCTATGAGCGTGGTTTTCCTTGGTTCCTGTTCGACATCTTCACGCAGTATCAGGAGCAGGGCCCCGACTACATCGTCGCCATCCTCAAGGGCTACGCCGAGAAGCCGAAGGATATGGTTATGCCGGCAGGCATGAACTTCAACACCTTCTTCCCTGGACATGCGATCGGCATGCCGGCGCCGCTTTCGGACAATCAGGTTCAGTTCGACGACGGCACCCCCGGCACGATCGACCAGGCCGGAAAGGACGCCGCCGCATTTTTGACATGGGCGGCTGAGCCACATCTCGTCGCGCGCAAGCGGCTGGGCCTTCAGGTCATGATCTTTCTGATCGTTCTATCGGGTCTGCTTTATTTCACTAAGAAGAAGGTGTGGCATGACGTGCACGCCCATCCGGAATTGCTCGGCGGCCAGGCCACCAAGGAACCTAAGCTGACGCGCAGCTGATGAGGGCGCACGCCGCGAATTGAATGCCCGGTCTTGTGCCGGGCATTCGTTTTTTGAGACAACAGAGCGGGCAGGGCTCGTATGGCAAAATCCGTTCTCGGCATCATCGGCGGTTCCGGCATTTACGACCTGCCGGGCCTCACCAACGTGCGCGAGGAGCGTGTCGCGAGCCCCTGGGGCGAACCATCGGCGGCGCTGCGCATCGGTGAGATCGATGGGCTGCCGGTCGTGTTCCTATCACGTCACGACAAGGGGCATCGGCTATCGCCGTCCGACATCAACTACCGTGCCAATATCGACGTTCTCAAGCGAGTCGGCGTCACCGATCTCGTGTCCTTGTCGGCGTGCGGCTCGTTCAAGGAAAACCTGCCGCCCGGTACCTTCGTTCTGGTCGATCAATTCGTCGATCGCACGCACAAGCGCGAAAGCTCGTTTTTTGGCAGGGGTCTCGTGGCCCATGTGTCGATGGCGCATCCCGTCTCGCCGCTGTTGCGCAAGCGCCTCGGCGAGGCGGCGCTGGCGGAAGGCATTGCTGCGAATTGGGGCGGCACCTATGTCTGCATGGAAGGTCCGCAGTTCTCCACTTACGCCGAGAGCATCACCTACAAGGAGCTCGGCTATTCCGTGATCGGCATGACCAATATGCCGGAGGCCAAACTCGCGCGCGAGGCCGAGATTTGTTACGCGACCGTCGCGATGGTGACCGATTTCGACTGCTGGCACGAGGGCCACGACGCCGTCACTGTCGATCAGATCATCAAGGTCCTGCTCGATAACGCCACTAAGGCGCAACGTCTAGTCGCGCGGCTCGCGCGTGACTTTCCGCGCGAGCATGAGCCGTGTCCGATCGGCTCGGATCGCGCCCTCGATACCGCGATCATCACGGCGCCCGAGGCCCGCGATCCCGCATTGATCGCCAAACTCGAGGCGGTGGCGGGGCGGGTCTTGAAGAAATAGCCCCTACGCGCTTTGCTTGCCGCAGCAACAAGGAGGAACCAATGCCCGAAGTAACCATCAATCTCGCTGCCGGCCGTAGTGACGAGCAGAAAAAGGGGCTGATGCTCGACATCACCCAGGCCGTGATGAAGAACTGCAACGTGCCCGCCGATGCGGTTGTCGTTCAGATCAACGAAGCGCCGCTCAAGAACAAGATGAAGGGCGGGCAGACCTTCGAAGAGCGCTTGAAAAAGTAAGGCGCTCTGCGAGGAGCACTCGCTTGAACGTCCATGCGGGAGCGCTGACGCGCGAGAAGCCGCCGTTTCGCGCCGAGCACATTGGCAGCCTGTTGCGGCCGGCGGCGTTGATGGATTGCCGCGCGAAATTCTCGCGCGGTGACATCGCCCGGCACGAACTCACGCAAGCCGAAGATGCCGCGATCGGCGAAGCGGTCGCCCTGCAGGAGAAGCTCGGCTTGCGTTTCGTGACCGATGGCGAATTCCGTCGCCGCTCATATCACAGCTTCTTCTACCAGCAGCTTGGCGACCTCAGCATCGATATGGTCGACGGCGCCGCCGGCCAAGGCGGCTCCGGCCGCGGGGTGCAACCGGTGGCGTGGATCCGCAGCCGCGTCGAGTGGACGCACTCGATCAACGTCGACGATTTCAGGTTTCTGCAGGCCCGCACCAGGCTGCTGCCGAAAATCACGATTCCGGGGCCCTGCGCGCTGCATTTCCGTGGCGGCGATGCGGCGGTGCTGGCGCATGCTTACAAGGACCTCGATCAGTTTTGGGACGACACGGTCATCGCCTTTGGCAAAGAACTGGAAGCTTTAGCGAATGCCGGTTGCCGCTATGTGCAGATCGACGAAACGGCTTTCGCCAAGTTCGGCGATCCCGACGTGCAGGCCTCGCTCAAGCAACGTGGCGACGACTGGAGCAAGCTGATCGATAAATACATTTCGGTGACGAACCGGGTCCTGAGCGCCGCGCCGAAGTCCCTGCACATCGGCATGCATCTGTGCCGCGGCAATCGCGGCGGCCATTGGCACGCGGAAGGGAGTTACGAGGAGGTCGCCGAGCGGCTGTTCAATGCGCTCGAGATCCCGTTCTATTTCCTGGAGTACGATTCACCGCGCGCCGGGAACTTCACGCCGCTGCGGTTTGTGCCGAAGGAAAAGTTCATCGTGCTCGGTATCGTGTCGTCGAAAACGGGAGCGCTCGAGTGCAAATCGGCATTGCGCGCGCGCGTCGAAGACGCCGGCCGTTTTATTTCGATCGATCGTCTTGCTGTCAGCCCGCAATGCGGCTTCGCCAGTATCGATACGGGAAATCCGGTAACGCCGCAGGTGCAGGAAGCGAAGTTGCGTCTCGTTGTCGAATTGGCGCGCGATATCTGGGGCGGATCATAAACAAAATGTCGGGGAGGGTGTCATGGGCCGGAGGATAGCGGGTGTCGCGCTGGGAATTCTTCTGGCGGCCGGCGTGGCGGCCGATGCACAACAGGGCGGCTATCCAAGCCGCCCGGTTCACATCCTCGCCGCCGCGGCGCCGGGCGGGAATCCCGATGTGCTGGCGCGGCTGTTGGGGCAGCGGTTGAGCGAGATGCTCGGCCAGCCCTTCGTCGTTGAAAATGTGCCAGGCGCAGGCGGCATCCTTGCCGCCAAGCGCATCGCCAGCTCTCCACCCGACGGTTACAACCTGATGCTCAACGACTCCGGCGCGCTCGCAATCAACATCTCGATGAGCCCGGAGGCGACCTACGCGCTCAAGGATTTCACGCCAATCACGGCGCTCGCCACAGTGCCGACCGCGCTCGTCATTGTGCCATCGGTGTCGGCCAACAATCTCAACGAATTCATCGCGCTCGCGAAATCCAAGCCGAATGCCATGAGCTTCGGCTCGGCGGGCGCCGGATCGATCCATCACCTCACGATGGAGATTTTTGCCGAGCGGGTCGGCATCAAGCTCCTGCACGTGCCTTATCGTGGCGGCACGGCGCTGGTGAACGGGCTGCTCACCGGCGAAATTCAGGCTGGCTGGTCGGGGCTACCGAACGTCATCGCACTAATCGAGACCGGCAAACTCAAGGCGATGTGCGTCAGTGTGATCAAGCGCGCCAAGTCGCTACCAAATGTGGCGACCTGCGATGAGGCGGGTATCAAAGGCTTCGACGTCGCCGACATGCTCGGTCTGCAGGGGCCCGCCGGGATGGCGCCCGGCGATGTTGCCAAATTGCAGGCGGCGATCGCCAGGGCGATGCGCGAGCCGGCGATGGCCGAGCGCATGGAGACGCTCGGCATGAACATGCAGGAGAATGGTACGGCGAGCTACGTGAAGTTCGTCAAGGACGACATGGATTTCTACGCCAAGGTCATCGACCGCCTCGACCTTCGGCGCAAGCAATAGATGCCTTGCACGCACGGATGCGATACGGTTGCCACATGCCTGGTCGCGTTGCTATCGCTATCATCATTTCCGCGCTTGTTTTTGGGCCAGCTTCGGCCTTCGGGCAGTCGGCCGAACTCGTGCTGTGCGATCGTGTTGCAGCCGACCCTGCCGATCCTGACAAACCCGCAGACGTGAAGGGCGTTGGGACCATCGCGCCATCCGACGTTGCAATTGCTATCAAGTTCTGCAAGGTCGCGTCTGGCTCGTCGCGCCGGGCGATGTATGCGCTGGGCCGCGCCTATGCGGCGAACCAGCAATATAGCGAGGCGATGGCTGCCTATCGTGCCGCTGTCGGCAAGGGCAGCACCTCGGCGATGGTCGAGCTCGGCGTCATGTACGGCACCGGTTCAGGCGTTGATCGAGATCAGGCGCAGGCGCGGGCTTTATTCGAAAAAGCGGCGGAGGCCGGAAATCCGCGCGGCGTCGCCAATCTAGCGGCGGTGAGCGGCGGAACGCCTGCCGACCCGGTCAAAGCGCGCGCCCTGCTCAGAAAAGCGGCGGACGCCAATTCCGCGGAGGCGGAATATCAACTGGGCGTCATGACGGCTGACGGCGTCGGCGGACCTAAGGACGATGTCGCCGCTCGTGCGCTGTTCGAGCGTGCGGCGGCGCAAAGCCATCCTGGTGCGCTGATGCAGATGGGTCTGTTTCTGGAAGGCGGACGCGGTGGATCCGAAGATAAGACAGCGGCCAAAACCTATTACGAGAAAGCTGCGGCCCTTGGTAACGAGGATGCCAAGGCGGCGCTGAAGCGCCTCGAATGTCCTTACGTCATCAAGGACAAGCGCGGAAATTTCGTGACGAATTTATGCTTCTGACGGGACATTGATGACCTCACCTCAACTTGAAAATGACCTGCGCGCGGCGATCCGCACCATCCCGGATTATCCCAAACCGGGAATCTTGTTTCGCGACATCACGACATTGCTCGGCAATGCGCGGGCGTTCCGCCGCGCGGTCGACGAACTGGTGCAGCCGTGGGCCGGCATGAAGATCGACAAGGTCGCGGGCATGGAAGCGCGCGGCTTTATTCTCGGCGGCGCGGTGGCGCATCAGGTCTCCGCCGGGTTCATCCCGATCCGCAAGAAGGGCAAGCTGCCGTTCAAGCGCGTCACGATCGGCTATTCGCTCGAATACGGGATCGACGAGATGGAAGTGCACGAAGACGCCGTGACCAAAGGCGAACGCGTCATTCTAGTCGATGATTTGATCGCGACCGGCGGCACGGCCGAAGGCGCGGTGAAGCTGTTGCGGAAGTTGGGAGCCGAAGTACTCGCCGCGTGCTTTGTGATCGATCTGCCGGAGCTCGGTGGCGCGGCGAAGCTGCGCAAGATGGACGTGCCGGTGCGCACCCTCGTCGCCTTCGAGGGTCACTAGCCGTTTACTGGTTCGACCGCCCCTTGGGCGGTTGCTCGGCTGGCGAGCCCCACGGCCCTTGTTCCGGCTGTTGCGGCTCGTTCTTGCTCCACGGCCCCTCCGGCGGCTGCTCGATCTGCGGCTGCGCTTCGGGAGGGGCGATTTCCAGCGGGCCCGGATCGTGGCCGCCGGCGAATTGCACCAGCGCATCGACCCGCTTTTGCACCGCGGGATGTGTGTCGAAAATATTGGCAAAGCCGGTGCGCGGATTGTCGATGCACATCTCCATCACCGCCGAATTCGCCCGCACGATGTCACCGCGGCCTTCGATCTTGCGCAGCGCCATGATCATAGCGTCGGGGTTCTTTGTGAGTTCGACCGATCCGGCGTCAGCGAGATATTCGCGCTCACGTGACAGCGCGAAGCGAATGACGATCGATAGGATCCAGGCGAGCGCAATCAGGGCGAACGCAATCAGGATGGCGGGGCCGGCGCCACCCGATCCCTTGCGGTCGCTATCGCCCGATGAGCGGCCGCCGCCGATCCGCACGCCGCCTTGAAAGAAAATGCGGAAGATCAACTCGCCGAAAAACGAGATGACACCCGCGATCACCACTGCGATCACGAGCATTCGCACGTCGCCGTTGCGGATATGCGTGAGCTCGTGGCCGAGCACGGCCTCGAGCTCCTGGTCGTTGAGCGCCGACAACAGACCGCGCGTTACGGTTACCGAATATTGCTTCGGGTTGAGCCCGGTCGCGAAGGCATTGAGCGCCCCGTCATCGGCGACCTTGAGTTTCGGCATGGGAATGCCGCGCGAGATGCAGAGATTTTCGAGCAGATTGTACAGCCGCGGCTCTTCTTCGCGCGTGACTTCGGACGCATCCGTCACGGCGTCGATCATCGACTGATGGAACTTCCAGGCAATCCAGATCCAGAGCAGCGTCCCGGCGGTGCCGAACGGCAGCGCGATGAGGAAATCGCGCCACGCCGCGCGCAGGAGGAAGTCTAGAGCAGCATCGCCGAGCATGACCTCGGCGATCAGAGCACCGGCGTAGATCAGCACGTATACGAGGATGAACAGGCCGATCAGCAGCGCGATCGAGCGGCGCTTGTTCGATTGGATGTGCGTATAAAGACCGTAGGCGGCCACGCCGGTCCTCCGGCTAGCGCGTTGAGCGCGTTAGAATTTTACGTTTGGCGCCTGATCGAGTTGCGCGCGGTCGGGCCCGACGTCGAAGAATTCGCGCTGCTGGAAGCCGAATGCTGTGGCGAACAACGCGGCCGGGAACTGCTGGACTCCGGTGTTGTACTCCTGCACCGCGCTGTTGAAGAACCGGCGCGAGGCGGCGAGCTTGTTCTCGATATCGGCGAGTTCGGACTGCAATTGCTGAAAGTTCTGGCTTGCCTTCAGATCCGGATAACTCTCGGATAATGCGAACAATTGGCGCAGCGCTCCGGTCAAGGCGTTTTCAGCGGCGACTTTCTGCTCGACACCCGGCGCAGCGATCGCCGCGTTGCGTGCCTGAACCACCGCCTCCAGGGTGCCGCGCTCGTGAGCGGCGTAGCCCTTCACGGTCTCGACCAGATTGGGAATGAGGTCGTGCCGCTGCTTCAACTGGACGTCGATATCGGCGAACGCCTGGTTGACGCGCTGCCTCAACCCGACAAGGCCGTTGTAGACCATGATCGCCCACAAGACGACGACTACGACGAGACCAAGGACAATCCAGCCGGTGGTGGACATAGATATTCCCTCTGCGATCCGAGTTCCGGATCGAGAAAACCTAGCCCAGATGACGGGAGTGCGGCAGGTGTCGCCGGGGCGAAAAAAGCCCCGGGCCTGAGACCCGGGGCTCGATGCCTGGTGGCTTATGGGGGGAAGGGGGGAGCCACCCGACAGCTGTTCACGGGCCATTAACGGCGGCTTTCGGGTTTGGTTCCGGCCTTCTGTCGTCTTTTGCCAGAATATTTGGGGGATAGGTCGGCCGTCGTCCGGCGGTCATGGACATAGGCTTTCCTGTGGGTCTGAACCGGTCCGGAGGCTCCATGAGCTCTGTGATGATCAGGTGCCCCAATACCGGCATGGCCGTGTCGACCGAAATCGAAACGGAATCGGCTGTTTTTCGTAAACTGCCAAAGATTGCCGGCCGGATGAACTGCCCGTCCTGCGGACAAGAGCATCTTTGGCTCACCAGCTCGGCTTGGCTTGCGGGTGAGCGGCCGCTCGGCGTCCTGCGCTCGCCGCGCGTTTCCGGCTAGCTCGCTTCGCGGAAGCGGACTGCAGCCTCGAGATCGACCGAAACAAGCTGCGACACGCCGCGTTCGGCCATCGTCACGCCGTACAGCCGGCTCATCCGCGCCATCGTAATCGGATTGTGGGTGATGATCACGAACCGCGTGTCGGTCGATTTGGTCATATCGTGCAGCAGGTCGCAGAACCGCTCGACGTTGTGATCATCGAGTGGCGCATCGACTTCGTCGAGCACACAGATCGGCGCCGGATTGGTGAGGAACACCGCGAAGATCAGCGCCAGCGCCGTGAGCGCTTGCTCGCCGCCCGACAGCAGCGACAAAGTCGTTGGTTTCTTGCCCGGCGGCTTGGCGAAAATTTCGAGACCGGCTTCGAGGGGATCGTCGCTCTCGATCAGTTTCAGTTCGGCGTTGCCGCCGCCGAACAGACTGGTGAAGAGTTCCTGAAAGTGGGCATTCACTTTCTCGAAGGACGCAAGCAGTCTTTCGCGTGCCTCGCGGTTGAGGCTCTGAATACCCTGCCGCAGTTTCGAGATGGCCTGCACGAGGTCGTCGCGCTCTGCCGCCAGCTTGCCGTGCTGCTCTTCGATCTCGCGCAGCTCTTCTTCGGCACGCAGGTTGACCGCACCGAGTCGCTCGCGTTCACGCCGTAGGCGCTCGAGCGTCGCCTCGACGTCGGCGACGTCCGGCAAGGTGTCGCCGTCCTTGATACCGGCGAGTTCGGCGAGCGCCGGAGGCGCGATCTCCAGCATATCGTGAATTTCGCGGCCGACGTCCGAGAGACGCCGCTGCGCCGCGCCAAACCGCTCCTCGGCACGCGCCAATTCTTCGCGCGCGGCACTGGCCGCTTCGAGCGCGGCCCGCGCGTCGCGGTCGGCCTCAGCGAGCGCGTTTTCGCCCTCTTGCAAACGGTCCGCGGCGGCGCGGCGATTGGCTTCGGCGCCTTCGATTTCGGTGATCAGTGCGCTGCGTTTCTCGGCAAAGGCCGCGGGCGCGTTCTCGAGTTCGGTGCGCTCGCGCTTGGCATCATTGATGCGTTGTTCGAGTGTTGCGATCTGCGCGCCGGCGCTATCGCGGCGCTCGTTCCACGCCGCCGCATCGGTCGCGATTACTTGCAGCCTGCGATCGGCGATCTCGGCCTCGCGCGCGATCGCTTGCTGCTCGGCGCGGACTTCCGCAAGCCGCGCGCGCTTGCTGGTGATGTCTTCGCGGATCGAATTAAGCTTGCCTTCGATCTCGGCCGCCGGGGCAAGGGCCGCCAATGCTCGATCTGCATCTTGGACAGCAGCGAGTGCTTCCTCACGGCTTGCAATCAGGCGCGAATGGGCCTCGCTCAGCGCTGAAAGCCGCGAGGTTTGCCGATTGAGGTCGCGTTCGCGCGAACGGGCGTTGGTTTCGGCCTCGCCGGCAGCCTGGAATGCAGCTTGCGCCGTTTCGAGCGCCGCACGATGCGTATCAAGTTCGGCACGGGCCGGAGCCAGTTCGGCTTCGATCTCGGCGAGTCGGGTGCGCTGCGCGAGGCGGCGGGCAGCACCGGTCGGGGCGTGGGCGGCGGCGACAAAGCCGTCCCAGCGCCACACGTCGCCTTCGAGCGACACGAGACGTTGACCGGTTTTAAGATGCGCGGCGAGTTCGTTACCCTTGGCCTTGTCGACCACGCCAATTTGCGCCAGGCGGCGGGCCAATGCTGCTGGCGCCTGAACATGTGCGGCGAGTGGCATCGCTCCTTGGGGCAGCGCGGGATCAGACGGGTCAGCCGAGACGTCACTCCAGCGCATCGGGGCCGAGGGATCGACCGGTGCATCGAGATCGTCGCCGAGGACGGCGCCCAGCGCGCGCTCGTAGCCCTTCTCAACGGAAATGTGGTCGATCACTGGCGGCCACAGATTACGAGTTTCGACGGCCAGCACCTTGGACAGCGTTTTGGCTTCGGTATCGAGCCGTTGCGTCGCGCGCTCGGCTTCCGTTACTGCCGCGCGGGCGCTCTCGACCTCCTCGCGCAATTTGTTGCGCTCGGTTTCGGCGGCGATAGCAGCCGTAGCGGCCTCGCTTAGCGCAGCCTGTGTGGTTTCCACCGCAGCGGTAATCGCCCCGCCTTCACTGTGCAGCGTTGCAACTTCGCGTTCGATGTCGGCGATTTCGGCGTTAATGCGCTCGATGCGCTCGCCGTGCTCGCGGGCGGCAGTCTCGAATTGATTGCGCTTGGCGGTGAGATCCGCGAGTTCGGCGGTCAGATCGGCGAAGACCTTTTCGGCTGCGTTCAGTGCTGCGTCAGCCTCATTCACCCGCGCATCGATGCCGGTGCGCCGCCCGGCGTTTTCATGCGCCTCGCGCCTTAAGGTTTCCTCTTCCGCCGCCAGTCTCGCCAACGCCGCGTCGGCGTCCGCCGACAATTTGCGTTCGCGGTCGGCGTCAGTGGCGAATTGGACGGCACGCAGATCGAGTTCCGTAATGCGGTCTTTGGCGCGTTGTTCCTCGCGATCGAGCTCCTGCTGCGCGAGGTTCAGTCGGTGAAGCGCGGCGGCCGCGCGCGCTTCGGTCTCGCGCAAGGCAGGCAGCCCCGCCGAAATTTCGGCCTGTCTTGTTGCCGCTGCCGTCTGCTCCGCGGTGCGTTGCGCGACCATCTGCACGCCGTCGCTCTTGGCTTGTTCTGCGCCCGCGACTTCAGCATTGGCGCCGGTCCAGCGAATATGGAGCAGGCTCGCTTCGGTCTTACGTACCTGGGCGGAAACGGTCCGGTAACGAACCGCTTGCCGGGCCTGCTTTTTCAGCCCGTCCATCTGGGCTTCGAGCTGCTTGATGACGTCTTCGGCGCGCGTCAGGTTGGTCTCGGCCGATTTGAGCCGCAATTCGGCTTCGTGGCGACGGGCGTGAAGCCCGGCCACGCCGGCGGCTTCTTCGAGGACGCGGCGGCGCTGTTCCGGCTTGGCCTGAATGATCTCGCCGATCCGCCCCTGATGGACGAGCGCCGGCGAGCGGGAACCGGTAGAGGCGTCCGCGAATATGATCTGCACATCGCGGGCGCGGACTTCGCTGCCGTTGATACGGTAGGTCGAACCCGCTTCGCGCTCGATCCGGCGCGCGATTTCGAGCGTCTCCTGATCGTTGAACGAAGCCGGCGCCGAACGCTCTGTGTTGTCGATTGTGATCGCGACTTCGGCGGTGTTGCGCGCCGGGCGATTGTTCGAGCCGGAGAAAATCACGTCATCCATGCTCGAGGCGCGCATGGATTTGTAGGATGACTCGCCCATCACCCAACGCAACGCTTCGACAAGATTTGACTTGCCGCAGCCGTTAGGGCCGACGACGCCGGTGAGGCCCGGCTCGATATGAAAGTCGGTGGGTTCGACGAACGATTTGAATCCGAGCAGCCGAAGCTTAGTGAGCTTCATGCTTGTGGCCTTGCCTCGCGCCGGAGCGCGCCTTCTTGTTATTACAGCGAGTCGATCCTCGTGGCGGGCGACGGCCCGGCCAAATCAGGGTTACATGCCGCATCGGGCGGAGAATGAATCGGGCGGCTGCCGGGAGCAACTGCCCGGCGATGTTTTCCAGACGTTTAAGGACCGATGCGGCCGGCAGCCATATTTTGAGGGATGGTCGGGACTTATTTGCCCTGAGAACTGAGCCAAAAAACCCTTATCCTGCCTTGAGATAGGGCTCCATCGCCTTGGTAAGCTCTTCCATCGATAGGTCGCCGGCCTTCTTTTCCCCGTTGATGAAAAACGTCGGAGTCGAGTTCACACCAAGCTTTTCGGCGGCGCGTCCGCGCAAGGCTTCAAGCCCGTCGACCAGCTTCTGATTCGTCAGACACTCGTTGAACTGGTCTTCGTTCAAGCCGGCCTGCTTGGCGATCACCTTAAGCGGGGCGAGCGGCTGCTGCACCACCCAGGTTTTTTGCTGCGCGAACAAGGTGTCGATCATCACGAAGTACTTTTCGCTGTCGTCCTTCGCCGCGCAACGCGCCAGCATGAAGCCTGCGGCAGCAAGGGGGTCGAGCGGAAACTCGCGAAAGATGAAACGCACCTTGCCCTTGTCGACGTAGTCTTTCTTCAGCGTCGGCCAGGTCGTCGCCGCGAAATGTGCGCAGTGCGGGCAGGTCATCGAGGCGTATTCGATGATCGTGACCGGCGCTTTGGCGTCACCCAGCGCCATTTCGCCGAGCGGATTGGGCTGCATCAGTTCGGCCGCGCCAACGGTTTGTGCCAGCGTTCTGCCGAGCGGCATAAGGCTGGCAAATACGGCGGTAAGAGCTAGGCCGGCGGTGGTTTGGCAAAACTCACGGCGATTCATAATCAAAACGCTCCTTTGGCCGGCTTGGCGGTTCCCTTGAATTATGTGGCTATCCGGAAACAGATACCGTGGCAATTGTGAGGTCATGACCGAAGGGCAGGTGTTTGGTCACTTTCGTTTGACTGAGGCGCCGAGCCGCGCCACCGCCGTGCGCAGACTATCGTCGGCGATTTCCGGCAGTTTTTCCGCGATCTGCGAGACTTCCTCCTCGTTCAGAGCCTCCGGCCGTTTCGGCTTGTTGCGCTTGCGCAGCGGAGCCTGCCGCAGGGCCAGGCAGCCGATCGCCTGCCAGCCGAAAAAGCGGTTGACCCGCTCGAGAATGACCGCGGACTGGTGCTGGATTTCCAGCGCCGCCGGTCCCTCGACGCGCAAAACCAGCGTCGCCGGCTCTGGATCGTCGGTATCCGCGTTGCGAGGCCATTGAATACGCAGTGGCTCGCAGTGCGCGGCGATGTCGGCGCCGACAATGTCGGCCCAGCGCGTCACCAATTCGCGCGAGGCAAAGCCCTGCTGTGCAAAGCGCTCGGCGATCGTTGCTCCGAGCAATTCGGATAACGGTCGGGGAAAACTGCGCGAAGGTTTCGCCAAAGACCGCAACCTTGTGAGAGAGTTAGCGCGATGACTCTAGCATCGCCGAACGCCAAAAAACCGCGCACGAACAAGCGTGTGCACAATAGCGCGCAGAAGCGGCAACCAGACCCAGGCGTGCTGCTCGCCTGGTACGACAAACACGCGCGCGTCTTGCCGTGGCGGGCAAGAAAGGGAGAAAAATCAGACCCTTATCGAGTCTGGCTGTCAGAGACCATGCTGCAGCAGACCACGGTGAAAACCGTCGCGCCATATTTCGCGAAATTCCTCCGCCAATGGCCAACCATCGAAGCGCTGGCCAAAGCGAAATTGGACGACGTCCTAAGGGCTTGGGCCGGGTTGGGCTATTACGCGCGCGCTCGCAATCTGCACGCTTGCGCGCAGACGGTCGTCGCGCGGCACGGGGGCTTGTTCCCGACGCACGAGGATGTGCTCGCCGGCCTGCCGGGGATCGGTGCATACACCGCCGGTATGATCGCATCTATCGCCTTTGCTCGGCCTGTGGTCGCCGTGGACGGCAACATTGAACGGGTCATCTCCCGGCTGTTTCGCGTCGAGCAGCCGCTGCCGGCGGCGAAGCCAGAAATCCGCCGACTGACAAATTCAATTTCGCCGCAATCGCGGCACGGCGACTTCGCGCAGGCGATGATGGATCTCGGCGCGACGATCTGCACACCGAAGTCGCCGGCCTGCGTGCTGTGTCCGTGGAGCGAGCCATGCGCGGCGCGCAAACGCGGCGACCAGGAGACATTCCCGCGCAAGACACCCAAGAAGGAAGGCGCGCTGCGCCGCGGCGCGGCTTTCGTCGCGCTGCGTGAGGATGGCTATGTGCTGTTGCGCACGCGGGCCGAGAAAGGCCTGCTCGGCGCCATGAGCGAGGTGCCGGGCTCGGACTGGTCGGCCGACTTTAATCTCGACCAGGGCCGCAAGGCCGCGCCGCAACTCGGCGCGCTCGACTGGCAACGCCGCGCCGGCGCGGTGATGCATGTCTTCACGCATTTCCCGCTCGAGCTCACGGTGTTCGCCGCTTCGGTGCCGAAGAAAACCGCCGCGCCGGACGGCATGCGCTGGATCAAGCTCGCCGACCTGGCGGGCGAGGCTTTGCCGAACGTGATGCGCAAGGTGATCGCGCATGGCCTCCTGAACTTCGGCGTCGAGGCGTTTGAGCTGCCGGCGCGCAAGACAAAGAACCGGTGAGTTCTCGTCCCCCGGCAGCGAGATCCACGGAAACGCTTGAGCGCCACTGGGCGCGAGATTCAAATTGTGCGGGCGCTGGACACTTTACCCGTGATGGTTTGCCGCACGCGGTCGGGGATTT
>JAFAQJ010000264.1 GCA_019246455.1 Pseudolabrys sp. | reverse complement strand
GGCAGGATTGCGAGCGAACGCCAACCGTCACCGCGGCCTCTCCCGTTTGGCATCACGCGCCGCGGTCACGCCTAGAATGGCGTGAGAACGTGTGTCGCGCGTCACTACCAGCCAGGAGTGGCAGCCGCCGGCATGATAGAACAGCTCGCGATGGGGTCCTGCCGGGTTGTCGCGCAGATAGACGTAATCGACGAAGGCCGCGAGATCGCCGGGATCCGTCGGACGCTGCGGATCGGCCGCGCCCGACGCAACGAACTCCTCGCCGGAACGCTCGCCGCAATATGGACAGGGAATACGCATGACTTAATGCAAATTCGGCGCCGCGCCCTGACCCTTCTCATCGATGAGACGGCCGGTCGCGAAACGGTCGAGGCGAAACGCGGCGTTGAGTGCATGCGGCTCGCCGGTGGCAATGGTGTGTGCGAAGCACCAGCCGGAGGCCGGCGCCGCCTTGAACCCGCCGTAACACCAACCGGCATTAAGATAGAGACTATCTACCGGCGTCGTGCCGATGATCGGCGAACCGTCCATCGACATGTCCATCACGCCGCCCCAGTTGCGCACCATTCGCAGCCGACCCAGCATTGGCATCAGCGCCATGCCCTCTTCAAACAGGTGCTCGACAAGCGGAAGGCCACCGCGTTGGGCGTAGGAGTTGTACCCGTCGATATCACCGCCAAATACGAGTCCGCCTTTGTCCGACTGACTAATATAAAAATGGCCGGCACCGAAGGTGACGACAGTGTCGATCAAGGGTTTGATACCTTCGCTGACGAAGGCTTGCAGCACATGGCTTTCGATCGGCAGCCTCAGCCCTGCCATCGCTGCAACTCTGGAAGAATTGCCCGCAGCAGCGAGACCGACCTTCTTTGCGCGCACGAAGCCTTTGGAGGTTTCGACACCGATCGCTCGGCCGCTCTCGACGCGAATCCCTGTGACTTCGCAGTGCTGGCAAATATCGACTCCGCGCTGGTCGGCCGCGCGGGCGTAACCCCACGCCACGGCGTCGTGGCGCACCGTGCCACCCCGCCGCTGCAATAATCCACCATGAATTGGGAAGCGCGCATTCTCGTGATCGAGATACGGCAGCCATTCCTGAACCGCGGCGCGATCCAGCAGCTCGGCATCGGCCCCGCATAGGCGCATCGCGTTGCCTCGCCGGACAAAGGCGTCGCGCTGTGCATCCGAGTGATAGAGATTAAGTACCCCACGCTGGCTGACCATCGCGTTGTAATTGATGTCCTCCTCAAGCCCTTCCCATAGCTTGAGCGACCATTCGTAAAATGGAGTATTGCCCGGAAGCAGGTAGTTCGACCGGATGATCGTGGTGTTACGGCCCACATTGCCTGAACCGACCGTACCTTTCTCCAGCACGGCAACATTAGTGATGTTGTGCTCCTTGGCGAGATAGTAGGCCGTGGCCAAGCCGTGCCCCCCGCCCCCGACAATCACGACGTCGTATTCGGCCCGTGGCGAGGCTTCACGCCACGCGGGTTTCCAGCCTTTTTGGCCGTTGAGCGCCTGCGCTAGCAGGCTGAAAAGGGAATAACGCATCGTCTTGCCGGTCCTGAGACCTTCTTGACCTTCAACTTCGCAGAAACGACAGTAGGGCGTTGACGGTGTGCGACATGAAATTGCCTCAGGCGGACGTGGTGAACGGGCTGATCCGGCGACGGCCGATCAAGACCATCGGCGTTTTACTGGTGTCCGATTTCGCACTGATGTCATATGCCTCGGCGCTTGAACCGTTCCGTGCCGCCAACAGGCTGTCGGGGCGCGACCTCTATGTCTGGCGACATATCTCCCCGGACGGCGAGGCAGTGCGTGCATCGAACGGCCTCCAGATTGTGCCTGACCACGCAGTTGGTGACATGGTCGACTTGGACCTGCTGATCGTCTGCGCGGGCGGCAATCCTGCGAAATTCCATCATCCGCCGACCTTGGCATGGCTGCGCCAAGTGGCCCGCGCGGGAACTCGGATTGCCGGCGTGTCAGGCGGACCGCTGATTGTCGCACGCGCCGGGTTGCTTGAAGGCTATCGCTGCACCATCCATTGGGAACACGTTCCGATCTTCGTTGAGGAATTCCCTCGCCACGACCTTCGACGCAGTTTGTTCGAGATCGATCGCGACCGACTGTCCTGTTCGGGGGGTACAGCGGCTCTCGACATGATGCATGCGCTCATCGAGGACGATCACGGTCGCGAACTTGCAAGCGACGTCGTCGAGTGGTTCTTGCATACTCATGTGCGCTCGGGCGATGGACCGCAACGCATGCCTGTGCGCGAACGCCTTGCGGTCGGCGATCCTAAAGTAGTGCGCGTGCTCGAAGCGATGGACGATAACCTCGAAACGCCGGTCAGCCGCACTGGCTTGGCGGCGCTTGCCGCGGTTTCGGTTCGACAGCTCGAGCGGCTTTTCAAGGCTCATCTCGGCCGTTCGGTTGCCGACCACTATATGGAGCTGCGGTTGCGGCGCGCGCGCATTTTGCTCGTCCAGAGCACACTGTCGGTTCTCGAAGTCGCGATAGCCTCCGGCTTCGTCAGCGCCAGTCACTTCTCGCGGGCCTACAAGGTGCGCTTTGGCCGACCACCGCGGTCCGACCGCAATCCCAGGCAAGCGGCGCGACAGCTATCAGTCGAGCTGCCAAAGTCCGGATTAGGCAATTTAGTGTCGCAATAAAACAAACCAGCAGCTTCTTTCGTTCGATGATAGCCACATACTCTGGGTGGGGAGGAAGACACATGAAACGCATTTCAACCTATCTGATGATAGCGATCGGCTTGCTCGCTTCGATAACCGTCGCAGCAGCGCAGGATACCCTTGCGCAGATCAAGCAGCGCGGCACGATTATCGTCGGCGTCAAGAACGACTACAAGCCGTGGGGTTTTCTTGATCCGTCCGGCAAAATCGTCGGCATGGAGACCGACCTCGTCAACGACATCGCCAATCGCATTGGAGTCAAGGCCGAGCTGGTGCCCGTGACTGCGGCAAACCGGATGGAATTCCTGCAACAGGGTCGCATTGATCTCGTGGTCGCCACGATGGGCGATACCGAAGCACGCCGCAAAGTCGTCGGCATGATTGAGCCGAATTATTATGCCGGCGCTACCAATGTGCTGGCGCCGAAATCCGCGAACCTCAAGAAATGGGAAGACCTTAAGGATCGCAAAGTCTGCGCCGTGCAAGGCGCCTACTACAATCGCCGGGTAAGCCAGCTCTATTCGCCCGAAATGGTAGTTTTCCCGTCGGTACCTGACGCCCTCAACGCACTGCAGGGCGGCAACTGCGTGGCCTTCCTCTTCGACGACACATTAATCGTGTCGACGCTAGCGGGCGGTGATAGCAAGTGGGCAAACTACGAGATGCCCCTCGTGTCCGAAGATCCGCAACTATGGGCTATGGGCGTGCGACTCTCCGATCTGGATTCGCCGTTCGGCAAGTTGCTCAAGGACATTTCCGTCGAGTGGCACAAGTCCGGCAAGCTGATCGAGCTCGAAAAGAAATGGGGTATTAAATCGAGCCCGTATCTTCAGGAAGAGCACAAGAAGCTCGGCGGCAGCTAAGCCAAGCGCGTGCGGTGTGAAGCCGTTTCCGAAAGAACGGGCTTCATCCGCCTTCGCCTGCGGTGAGATAAGGCGCAGCAATGCAGGGGATGGCCGATTTCTTTCGCTGGCTTGCGGACGCGCATCACATCAATCTCACGATTTTTTACGATAGCGTTGACCAGAAACGCTTTCTGCTCGGGCTATATACGACGATCTGGTTGTCCGCCGTCTGTATCGTCATGAGCATCCTGCTCGGGCTCGTCGGCGCCGCTATGCAGGGCGCGCGATCGCGCATCGTACGCGCTGGCGTCCAGGGATTTGTTCAATTTTTCCGCAACACGCCGCCGCTGGTCCAGCTTGCATTTTTTTACTTCGCGGTCAGCACGCTGTTGCCGACGGTATCGGACGGGCATGGCGGTAGAATGCCGATGATCAATAATACTGGCTGGGCGGTGATTTCGTTTTCTCTGTTTGCGGCGGCGTTTAACATCGAGATATTTCGCTCAGGCATCGAGGCGGTACCCCGTTCGACCGTGGAAGCAGCCGAAGCACTCGGCTATAGCCGAACCAAGGCCTATGTCTATGTGATCTTGCCGCTGGCGTTTCGCGTGTGCTTTCCCGCGCTGGGCAACAACTTGGTCAACCTAGTTAAAACGACCACCCTCGCCTACGCCATCGGCGTGCCGGAATTGTTGTATGCAGCGGCGCAAATCTGGTCTGAAGTGCTCAATGTTCGTGAAATGATGTGGGTCCTGTTGATTACCTACATCGTGATCCTTGCCGCCCTTGTCTTCGTTCTGGATCGCTGGGAGCGAGCGCTGCGCATCCCTGGCTATAGCGCATGAGCAATACCCCGCTCGCCGACCTGCCGGTGTTATTGTCGGTACGCCGCCTGCCGAATGCCAATACATTTGACGGTGTCGGCGCGATTCGAATGGCTCGCGCAATCAGATGGCCGGCGCTCGCCGCAGGCCTAATTCTGGTCGGTGCCGCGAACGGACAAACCGTCGGACCATCAGAAGCACCCGATGTCGTCGGTATCGTGATCAAATGGATGCCGCTGATCGGCGCGGCCTTTCTGTTCAATTTGCTGGTCAGCGTTGCATCAATGGCCATTGGCACCGCGCTAGGCTTCATTCCCGGCCTCGGCCAGATCTCGGTGCATAAGGGCGTGCGCGATCTGTCCTGGCTCGTAACGCAATTCTTTCGCAATGCACCGTGGCTGGTGCTGATCTTCTTCGCAATGTTCCTACTGCCATTTGAGATTCGCGTAGGCCCTATCACCATCCCGCTGCCGGCCTGGTTCAAGGCGGTGATTGGGCTCGCCTTGCCCGTGATGGCAAATGTCGCCGAAATTGTACGTGGTGGGATTTTGGCGATCCCGATCGGACAGTGGGAGTCCGCCGAGAGTCTTGCCTTCTCGCGCCGGCAGATCATTTGGCAAATCATCATGCCGCAGGCGTTCAAGCAAATGATTCCGCCGTGGATGAACCTCTACGCCATTCTCACAATGGCGACCACCTTGATCTCTGTGGTTGGAATCCAGGATTCGATGACGGTGACGCGCAGCGTGCTTGTCGCCGAGGCGCGCACCGAACTCTATCTGCCGTTCTATTTCGTGCTGCTGTTGATGTTCTTTGTTTATTGCTATCCAATCGCACGATTGACGCAGACGCTCGAGCGCCGGTACGCGGTGCTTTCATGAACGCGTCAGCGATCGTTGTCGTCGACAACGTTATCAAACGCTTCGGCAAACTCGAGGTCCTCAAAGGGGTGTCGCTCAGCGTGCAGCGTGGCGAGACGATCTGTGTGATTGGACCTTCGGGCTCGGGT
>JAFAQJ010000238.1 GCA_019246455.1 Pseudolabrys sp. | reverse complement strand
CATCAAACGCAGCTTCGTCGGTGAATTCAGCGAGAAGGTCTCTGGCAGCATCCTCGGCGACATCGGGTGGCAGAATGATGCGCATGCCGACGGCCGGTAGCCGAGGGTCGCAGTAACTCAAGCCATATTCGCTGTCCCGTGCATCGCCGCCCCAGACGGCCATCACTGCCAACCGGTCCGAGAGGTCCTCGATCGTGACCTTGGCGCGCAGCTTGTAGAAATTTAGTTTTTCGACGAGCGCCGGTACGAGCACGCGTGGGCAATCGAGAAAAAAGCCGCCTCCGTCCTGAGGGGTAGCTTCGACGATAACAAAATCGACGATGATCTTGCCCTGCGGCGTCAGTAGCGCGGTGTAGCGCGCGATACCGGGGGAAAGATGTTCGATATCGGCGGTCAGCAACCCGTTGAGGAAGCGTCGGCTATCGTCGCCGGCGACCTTGATTACGCCCCGGTCGGGGAGAACTGCGGCTTGCATGCGGGAATCTCTTGCCAGAAGTCACGGCGAAACGTAAGCGCTCCGGAGGCTGCTACAAGGCTCTATCGCGATGGTCGAAAGCTTCGATGTAATCCTCAAGGGCGGAACGCTCGTCAATCATGATGGGGTGGGCGCGCGCGACGTGGGGGTGCGTCACGGCCGTATTGCCGAGATTGGCGACCTACGCCGGGCGTCGGGGGCCGAGACGGTCGATTGCCGTGGCCTGCATGTACTGCCGGGCGTGATCGACACCCAGGTTCATTTTCGCGAGCCCGGCCTGACCCATAAGGAAGACCTCGAATCCGGCTCGCTGAGCGCTGTGATGGGTGGCGTCACGGCTGTTTTTGAAATGCCCAACACAGATCCGCTGACGGTCACCGCCGAAACGTTGGCGGACAAGGTGAAACGCGGCCATCATCGCATGCACTGCGACTTCGCCTTCTTTATGGGCGGCACGCGCGACAATGCGAAAGACGTGGCGGAGCTCGAGCGGCTGCCTGGCTGCGCCGGCATCAAAGTCTTCATGGGGTCATCGACCGGTTCGCTCTTGCTGGCGGACGATGATGGGCTGCGATCGGTACTCAAAAATATCCGCCGCCGGGCCTCGTTCCACGCTGAGGACGAGCCGCGGCTAAATGAACGTAAACATTTGCGGATTGAGAACGATCCCAGATCGCATCCGATCTGGCGCGATGAGGAAGCGGCACTGAAAGCGACCCAGCGCCTGGTGAAAATGGCGCATGAAACCGGCGCGCGCGTCCACGTTCTGCACGTTTCGACGAAAGAGGAGATGGAATTTTTGGCGGACCATAAAGATGTGGCTTCGGTCGAAGTGACGCCACATCACCTGACGCTCGAAGCGCCTGTGGCCTATGAAAAACTGGGGACGCGTGCGCAGATGAATCCTCCTGTGCGCGATGCCTCGCATAAAGCGGGAATATGGCGCGGGCTCGAGCAAGGCGTTGTTGACGTGCTCGGCTCTGATCACGCACCACACACGCGCGAAGAAAAAGCAAAACCGTATCCCGCTAGTCCGTCCGGCATGACCGGAGTTCAAACATTGGTCCCGATCATGCTTGACCATGTCAATGCGGGCCGGCTGTCGATCGAACGATTTGTCGACCTCACGAGCGCAGGGCCGGCGCGTTTGTTTGGCATCGCAGCCAAGGGACGGATCGCGGTCGGCTACGACGCAGACATCACGGTTGTCGATCTCAAGAGAAGGTCGACGATCACCGACGATTGGGTCGCGTCGCGCGCCGGGTGGACGCCCTATCACGGGATCGCTGTGAGAGGTTGGCCGGTCGGCACCTTCGTGCGCGGTCACAAAGTCATGTGGGAAGGCAGCGTGATCGACAAAGCCAAAGGTGAGCGCGTCCGGTTTCTCGAGACTTTGGCGAAGTAAGCTTTCTTACAATCTACAGGCAAACTTTCCCCAAAATCTTTTCCCGCCCGCTTGCTGTGGATTGCAATTGGTAGTCCGGTGTTTATCACCAGGGACCTCTGGGAGATGCCTGCCGCCGGGAAAGGGCGCCGGGTTGGGATTGATGAGCGGCGATCTCATATCGCTTCGCGTGCTGTTGGTTTCGGCCGATCGGCCGACCTCTGATCTATGGCGGCAAAGCGCGGCGCTCGCTTCGGTGCCCATCGAGTTCGTAGAGTGCGATGGTGGCGAGGCGCCGAGCGTCTTCGAACGGGCGCCCATCGACATTGTGTTGATTGATTCTCAGATTGCCGGCGATCAGCGCGAGGTCATCTGCAAATGCGCCCGCGAACAGAAGCCGGCCGCATTCACCGCTATTTTCGACGCTGGCGCTGCGAAACCGGTCTACGTCGATGCGACTCTGCCCAAACCGGCCGATCTTGAAGAGGGCCGCGGTTTAATCGAACGGTGCGTCAAAACTCGGTTTCCGACGCGGGTACTCATCGTCGATGACTCCGCGACCATGCGGAATATCGTACGCAAGATCCTGTCGGCCAGCCGGCATCTGCTCGAAGTTTCCGAGGCGGCGGAAGGCATCGCTGCGCTCAATGCGGTATCGTCCGGCAAGGCCGATATTGTTCTGCTCGATTACAACATGCCTGGGTTTACCGGCATCGAAACCCTAGCTGAAATCAAACGCGTGGCGCCGAAGGTCGCGGTCGTGATGATGACGTCGACGCTGGATGATGCTCTCGTGCATCGCGCTCAAACGCAGGGCGCTCTGGCGTTCTTGAAGAAGCCGTTTTACCTGGCCGACATCGAGACTGTGTTGAGAAAATATTTCGGGTTCGACTAGCCCGGAATTATTGCCGCGGTCGCTCGATCGTGAATTCGCCGTTGCGGATCCGTTTGCTGAGGTTTTCCGCGAACACGGCCGCCGCGTCTTCTCCGTAGGTCGTGACGAGCTCGGCGAATGCGGTGAAAAGACTGGCTTGAGCCAAACAATCGCCATCGATGCCGTCGAGCTTGGCCTCGGTCCATGCCTCATGCAGATAGCCAAGAGCTGCGCGCTTCTGCTCGCTATCCAGCATCAGATCTTGCGTTGTCGTACTGCGCCCCACGGTCGTCATTGTTTCTAATCCGCAATCCCAGACGCCGTTCGTGGCGCCCCCCGATGCAGAGACGCTACCATGCGGGCCGTGATCGACGGCGCGCAAGTCGTTTAAAGGTTAATCTTGGGGATTGTGCGGGTTAATTGGCGTATCGCGCGGTGATGTCGCGCGCAATTCGCGCGCCTTCATCGAGGAAGCGCCGGATCGCGACATCGGCGGCCGGTGTGCAACTGCGATAGGTCTGTTGGAATCCGCGATAACCAAGATTAAAGCGCGCCACGATCTTCTGCCGGCGCTCGCCGGTCGGCGCTTCGGCGTCGATAAGCGCTTGCATTTCGGTACGCCACTTGGCGCCCTCGTTCGCTCCGCAAAGGGCGCGAAGATAATGTAGAGCGCCGAGTATCTCGGCGAGGCGCTGGAGATCGCCGTCGAACGGTGCGGGCCCACCTTCTACGGCGCGCGCAGGCGCAGCCAGCAGTGTGAGGATGACGGTGGCGATGGAAAGGGCGCGATTCATGCGGTGCGATGGTTTGAGCAGATATGCGCCCGCGCGATCAAGCCTGCAAGGTGCGTTCCCGGCTTCAAGGCGCATCGGTCTCGTTGATGCGCGCAACTGCAGCGACGACGATTTCGGATAGTCCCTCCGTTGTTTTCAGCCCGGCGAGGGCGTCCGGGTCAAGCCATATCGCTTCCGACAATTCTTCATTGAGGACGGGCTCGCCTTTGAGCCAGCGCGAGGCGAAGCACAGAATGACGAAGTGCCGTTCGGCGCGGCCATCCTTGTCGCGCAGGATCGCCTCGCGGTGGCCGGCCAAAGCGACAGGCTCGATGTCGAGAGACATTTCCTCACGGATCTCGCGTTTGACGGCGTCGATCAAAGTCTCGCCGGTTTCGACGGCGCCACCGGGCAGCGTGTAGATACCTTCGGCCGGCGGCCGCGCGCGACGAACGATAAGGACTTTACCGTCGCGGATGATCGCCGCGCTAACAGCGATGTACGGGCGGTCGGGATAAGACCGGGGATCAACCATTAACGCTTGAAGAGATGGTCGACGGCAAGCTGCGGCGTTTGCTCGCGGTCGGCGCTCGTCTCGCCGTTGATGACGGCACCCGCCTGCGCGACGAGAGGTTTGAGCCAGGCAACGGAATCCACGGCAAGCCGGGCCGCGTCCTCTGGCTTCAAATCGGCTCGCAGTGTGCCCTGCGCCATCTGCAATACTGCCGTCATGGTGTCCGTCAGTGTATCGAGGCAGCGCCGCGTGTTGGGAGCTGCGAGCTCGTAGGCTTCGACCGCAACCGCTCGATCTTTCAAATGCGAGGCGGCGAAATGCTCGCGATAGGTCATGGGCTGCCAAGCGAGGAAATCGTCCCGGCAGTCCGGGCAATCCGCCATCAACTCGAGCAGCATGACGGCTTCGTTGAAGTGATTGAGATAGTCTGTAGCCAATCCGGTGACCGGATTGATGTTGGCCTGCGTGAGGCGCGCGCCGTCGATTGGATGGGTCCGCGTTTTCGCCGGCGCGTGCATGTGAAATCGATCCCCTGCGCGCAGTGTTATAGGGCGATAGTTAAATCGTCTTTAAGCAAAAATCGAACCGCGGAGGCGAGGCCCCGCAGTTTTAGAGGACCTTCCCGGGATTG
>JAFAQJ010000164.1 GCA_019246455.1 Pseudolabrys sp. | reverse complement strand
GCCAAACAGAAATCCGACCTCGCACATTATAAATTCTCCAAACAATTTTGAGCGGCTGGGGCTTAGAGTCGCGCCATCGCCATGATCTTGAAGGTGCGCGGCGCGCCCGGCGAGAGATTGTTGTTGCCGTCGGCCGCCGCCCAATAGCCCTTGTTGAAGATGTTTTCGACGTTGAGCTGCGCGTGCCAGGTCTCGTTGATATTGGCATAGATGCCGCCGTCGACGCGCAGGAAACCCGGCAACACGACCGTGTCATCTGAAGATGCAAACGAATCCGAGAAATAGATGATGCCGATCGCCGCCGACCATACCGGCGTGAATTGATATTTATTCCACCACGACGCCTGATGATACGGCACGAGCTGCACGCGATCGCCTTTCTGGATAGGCGTGCCCGACGTGCCGGTATTGGCGGTGACGCGCGCATCGGTATAGGCGTAGCCGAGCGTCGACTGCCAATCCCTGCCGATGTTGCCGACCAGATTGGTCTCGAAGCCGCGCACCTGATTGGCGCCGGACAGAGCGGGCAATGCCGGATTGTTGGGGTCGGTGACCGGTACGTTGGTGCGATCAAGTTGATAGACCGCCCAAGTGTAAAGGAGTTGCGGCGTGATATTCCATTTCATGCCGACTTCGTTGTTCTCGAATTGCTGCGGCGCCAGCAGCACAGTCGTGGCGCTCAGGCTGCTGAACTGATCGCCGGACGCCGGCAGGTACGATTTGCTGTAGGCGTAATAGAACGACAAATTTTCCATCAGCTTGAAGATCGCGGCACCTGCCGGCGAAAGCTTGTCGTCGACGCGCGAGCGGCTGATGCCGGTGTTGCCGTCGAGCCCCGTGATATCGAAGCGGTCGAAGCGCACGCCAGCGATGAATTGGAGCCAGCGCGTTACCTCGAGCGTGTCGCGCAGATAGGCGGACTCTGTGAACAGCCGGTAGAGGCTGTTGCTGTCGGTCGAGCCCGGCGGGCTGTGCACGAAGTTGACCATGCCAAAGTAAGTCGGCGCGTACGGGTTGTCGGCAAGCGTCGTTGCGCCGTTCGGGAAGACGCCGGTGTTGCGCAGGTCGATGCCGGTCTGTTTGCCGAATTCGCTGCCGAACGCCAGGGTGTGGCCGACCGGCCCGGTAAAGCCCTTCCACACGAAATCGGTCTGGTTGATGAGATTGTCGCGGTCCGTATAGTGCTGATACGCGGCGCGATTGAATGATGTCACAGCCGGATTGACCGCGCCTGCGAGTGCGCCGCCGCCCGGATAGATGTTCTGGTAGAATTTCAGATAGCGCGCATAAAGGACCGCGTTCTTGCCGGCAAAGCCACCACCGAAATCGTGCTCCACCGAATTCATGAAAGTCTGCACGGTGGCGATCGCCCGGTTCTGGTCGGGGCTGCCGTAGAACGCCGAGAGGTCGCCGCCCGGCGCGAAGGGACGGCCCGGATTGATTGCCGTCGATCCGGTGGCGCTGGTTGCCTGCGAAGGATTGCCACGGTCGGCGGTGCGCCAATCGCGGAAATACTCGTAGCTGAATTTGACCTTGGTGCGCTCGTCCGGCTTGTAGGTGAAAGTCGGATTGATGCCGTAGCGCTCGAGCTGATTGTGGTCGCGCCACAGCCCGCCGCCCTCGTACATCATATTGAGCCGCGCGGCGAACTTGTCGTTGACGGCCTGGCCGGCGTCGAGCGTGACGCGACGGTCCGACCACGAACCGGTTTGCGCGGTCGCTTCATACACTCGGTTGCCGTCGGCTTCTTTCAGCGTGCGATTGAGCAAGCCGCCACCGGAGCCTCGGCCGAATGTCAGGGCGCTCGGCCCTTTTAGGATTTCGACGCTCTGCACGTTGTAGAGGTCGCGGAAAAACTGCACGTCGTCGCGAAAGCCGTTGACGAAGAAGTTGGCGCTGGAGTCGACTCCGCGAATGACGAGCTCGTCGCGATTGCCTTCGCCCTGATGCACGGCCACGCCGGGCACGTAACGCGTAACGTCGGTCAGGTTCTGTGGGTTCTGGTCCTTGATGACCTCCTTGGTGATGACGTTGACCGACTGCGGGATGTTGATGAGAGGCGTATCGGTTTTGGTCGCGACCGACGTGCTTGACGCGGCGTAACCGGGCTGGGCCTGGCCTTCGACGGTGATGGTGCCGAGTTCGACCGCCTGGGCGTTGGCGTCGCCGCCGGTTGCTATGCTCGCAGTTTGCGCGAACGCCGTGGAGGGAGATCCCATCACACCCAAAAAAATCGCCGGCAACAGGCCGGCGCGCTTGGCAGTCCCGATACGCATGAAGTGCCCCCGAATTCCAATTCCACGGGCACAGCCGACCACCACACATAGCGTGACGCGCCTCAGGCCCGCGTCGCCTGTAGGAGCGAGATGAAACCGTTGCAATATCAATGATTTGTAAGGACTCTAATATTGAATTAGACGGATTCGAAAACTGCCTCTAGGTGCCGGGCTACATTCGAATTTTCGTGACAAAAGTCTGCGTCGTGCGTCGAAAAAATTTTGAACAACGGCAGCGTGCGCGCCCAAATGCAAACCGCCCCGTGGATTTCTCCACGAGGCGGCTCAGGCAATCGCGATTGGAGCGAATTAGTAGCGGTAGGTCGCTTCGCGATAGGCGCCGACCCGTTCGAAGCCGCCGCAGTTGCAGTTCGAACCCTGGACAGTGCGGAACACCGTGCTTTCCGAGGTCGAGCGCGCATAGCGGTTCTCGACACCACCGCGCACCTCTTCCTCACGGAAGCGGTTGATGGTGTTGATGCGCTTCGTCACGATGTTCTGAATGTGGACGTGTTCACGGTGCACCACGACTTCTTTGTGAATGACCGGCCGCACGTGCACGACGAGCTGGTTCTCCTCGACCGTGCGGTAGCGCGGAACCGTGCGGTTCGACGTCACCACACGGGTGTGATTGACCACGCGCGGCGCCTCGCGGACCGTGCGGGTCGACGAGACCGGACGGTTACAGTTACAGCCCGGGTCGAAACGATAGCCGTCGGCTTGCGCCGACGTGACGAGGCCCGCCGATCCAAGGATCAGCAGCGCCAGAAACGCGGAATAGAGATGCTTCATCGGATTGCCCCATTAACCAACTAAGTGACTTGAGGCTCTCAGCTTTCCCCGGATTAACCATGTTGTAAAGAACAAAATAGTAAGGCTGTGATCGCACCAAATAGTCGTGAAAATTTTTCGAGTTGAAACGCAGAAGATTCAAAGCATTGGCGATCGAACGATAAAATTGTACTTAATTTTTACTCATATTTTTAGCTAAATGTTCTTGCCCCGTTCGCCCTCTCACTCCGATCCACGCCGCGTCCTATAGTGCGGCCGCCTCGCTCGGGCGCCATAACAACGGGAAACGTCTGTGTCGCTCCAGGAACTCCGCACCGATCTCGCGCTCGCCAACCGCATTTTGGACCAGGAGGGCGTGATCGATGCCTTCGGGCACATCAGCGTACGCCATCCGACCGACCCCAATCGCTATCTGCTCTCGCGCTCGAGCGCGCCGGGCATGGTCACGCCGGACCGCATCCTCGAGTACACACTCGATTCCGCGCCTGTGCGTCAGGGCGCCCCGCCGCAATATTCCGAGCGCGTCATCCACGGCGAGATCTACAAGGCGCGGCCCGACGTGATGTCGGTGTGCCATCACCATTCACCGAACTTCATGCCGCTGGTCATCACCGGCACCGACTACACGCCGGTTTTTCACCTTGGTGCTTCGGGCGGCGTGAAACCGCCGTTCTGGGACCAGTACGAAGAATTCGGCGCCACTAATCTACTTGTGGTGAAACCGGAGGAGGGCGCCTCGCTCGCCCGCCGGCTTGGGCCGCACTGGATGGTGCTGATGAATCGTCACGGCGTTACGGTGGCCGGCACCAGCATCCGCGATTGCGTCTTCCGCTGCATCCACTCGCACTACAATGCCGATTACCAGGTTCGCGCCGCGCTTTACGGCAAAGTCGATCCATTGCGACCGGGTGAAAATGAGAAGTGCTTCGGCATCGCAACCGGCACGACCGGACAGACGCGGGCCTGGGAATTGTGGGTCGGCCGGCTCGCTGCGGCCGGCGTGTCGTTTGCGATGCAAAAGACTCGTGCGGTATCTGCGGCGAAATCCAAAGCGACGAAGCGCAAGAAAACCACCAAGAAGCGACATTGAGCCGCGCTGCGTTAGCGTGTTGAATATTGCCGGGCGACTGACTGACAACAATAAAAAGCGCCATAGGGAGGATGAAGAATGCAACGCAACCGCGTTCTGCTCGCGCTCGGTCTCATCGCGGTCTCGGCGTTTAGCGCCGGCACGGCGCGCGCCGACGACACGCTCAAAATGGTGATGGGCCAGATCAACAACTGGGAAAACCAGTCGCCGACGCTCGGCCAGGAGGCCGGCATCTACAAGAAGCACGGCATCGTCATGGAAATGACCGGCTCGCAAGGCGCCGGTGAAACAATCCAGGCGGTGATCTCCGGTTCGGCCGATCTAGGTGGCGGCGTCGGCGTTGCCGGTGCGCTGCGCGCGATGTCGAAAGGCGCGCCAATCCGCATCCTGCTGCCGATGTTTACCGGCACCAGTGATCTCTATTGGTACGTCAAGGCCGACTCGCCGCTCAAGACGCTCAAGGACGCGACCGAGCAGAACACCATCGCTTATTCGACCAATGGTTCGTCGTCGAACAACATCGTGGTCGCGTTCAAGGAAGAGCTCGACGCCAAGGCGAAACCGACCCCGACCGGCTCACCCCCGGGCACGCTGACCGCCGTGATGTCGGGCCAGGTCGATATCGGCTGGGCGGCGCCGCCGTTCGGCCTCAAGGAAATCAAGGAAGGCAAGATCCGCATTCTCGCCCGCGGCAGCGATGTGCCCTCGCTCAAGGGCCAGACCGTGCGGGTCGTCATCGTCAACGAGAATTCGCTGAAGTCGAAACGCGACGCCATCACGCGCTTCGTCGATGCCTATCGGGAGGGTGTCGATTGGCTCTACGGCGATCCGAAGGCGATGCAGATGTACGCCGACAAGATGAAAATCCCGCTCGATATCGTTCAGCAATCGGCCAAGGACTTCCAGCCGCTGTCGACGATGCAGACCGACAAGATGGCGGACCTCGACGGCATCATCCGCGATGCGGTGAAGCTCAAATTCCTCGACAAGCCGCTGACCAAGGAAGAGATCGCGGAATTCATCCAGATTCCGCCGCGCAAGAAGTAAGTGAGGTACTTTGCAGTGCCGGGCGTGAACGGGCGGCTGGTTTCAGCGGCCCGTTGTTTGGTGGCGCCGTCTTGCCGCACCGGCGAGTGCGGCGTCGATCGCCTTGAGCATCGCCTCGCGGCCCTGATCGACGGTCTGGCGCACCGCCTCGTTTTTGCCGAGCGCGCCCATTTCGCGCTGGCGCTCGACGGTCGCCTCGACCATCAGCGGGTCGAGCCCGAGTTCGCGCAAGGTCGCGGCGGATTCCTCCATCTCGGCGGCGCGGCGCTCCCCGTGGCTCGCCATGCGCTCGATGTTGTAGTCAGCGACCTTTGTCCAATCGAGGCCGGGGTAATTGTTCTTGAGCGACGCGATCACCTGATCGAGCACGCCGGCGCGGCTCGCGGCCAGAAAGCATTCGAGGGTGAGCGCCTCGATGCCCTTGATCATCACCGAACGGATCATTTTGATGCCGGCCGCCGCGCCGACATTGTAGCCGGCGATCGATAATTTCATGTCGAGATCGGCAAGGAGCGGGGTGAGGGC
>JAFAQJ010000205.1 GCA_019246455.1 Pseudolabrys sp. | reverse complement strand
CCATCGTCGCGGCGTATGGGCTCGGTGGCGTCGGCTATACGCTCGTCGCCCGGCGGCTCGTCGGACGCCTGGGGGAGCGCGGGCTCGCGAACGTCGGCGGCGTGGTCGCGATGATCGCGTTCGCCGCGCTGCTGCTGGTGCCGGACTGGCACGTCATCGCGGTGGCATGCTTCACGATCGGCTTCGGCTTCTACATGCTGCACAACACGCTGCAGACCAACGCAACGCAAATGACGCCGCAAGCGCGCGGCACGGCGATCGGGATTTTCTCGTCAGGACTCTATCTGGGCCAGATGATGGGCGTGGCTCTGGCCGCGCGGATATTCGACCGCCAAGGCGGACTAACGGTATTTCTGGCTTCAGCGGTCGTTCTGCTGCTGCTCGGGTTTTATTTCGCGCGGAGGCTCGTCGCGCGCCAGCATTAGCGTCCGCGCGCGACGCGCTCGATCTCGGCGCGCACGATCCGCTCGACCAAGCCCGGCAGATTGTCATCAAGCCAGGCCTTGAGCATCGGCCGCAGCATCTCCTTCACGAGATCCTCGAGCGTGCGAGAATTCTGGCCGAGCACAGTGTGTGCTAGCGAGTTGAAGGCGCTGTCGACGGCGCTCGCTGCTGCGTTCGACAACAGCGCGCGGTCTGGGGTTTGTGCAAATTGACGCCGCGCCTCATCGACCGCGCGCGTCACCGGCTCTGCGGGCTTTTCTGGTGGACGTTCGGCAAACACCACGTCCGATGCGCCATCGATAGTGCGGAAATTCGGCGTCGCCTGCGCTTCGGTCAGATCGAGGATATCAGCTGCCGGCGCGGCTTTGCGCGGCGGATCGATGTCGGCGAGCATGGCGTCGACAGCGGCCTGGTTCATTGCGAGCGGCGCGGCCGGCGCGGGTGGAGGCGCCGGTGGCGCAGCGGGACGCGGCGGTGGCGGCGCCGGACGAGCAGGTGCGGCGGCAGTCGGCGGTGGCGCTGCGGGCTCCGGTGCGGGAGCAGCAGCCTTGTTGGCGTCGTCATCGGCGATGATGCGCCGGATGGAGGCGAGGATTTCCTCCATCGAAGGCTCTTGAGCCTTGGCTGGCTGACCCATTCCTAGTCCCTATCGCAAGCCTCAACCTACGCCACGAATCAGAATCGAATCGTTGCAGGACGTTATACGCCAGCGCAACGCCCCTGTGGCCCGCGGAATGAGCCGGTTTACCGCTTGGTTGTGGAAAGACTAACGCGCCGGATCAGCGGCCGTCGGGTGTCCGGAGGCCGGTCCAGGTGTCGCGGACCTGATGGTAGTGAACCTGGGCGTCGTAGGTCGAAACCCGCAAACCAAGAACCTGCGGCGACAGCCGTCCTACCGCGGCCAACAGCGTGTAGGACGCCACCACGCGGTCGCGCTGCGCGCCGACCAGCGCGACGCGCGCATTCACCAGTTCTTGTTGGGCGTTGAGGACGTCGAGCGTGGTGCGCTGGCCTACCCTCGCCTCTTCGCGCACGCCGTTGAGCGCCACTTCGGCGGCCTGCACCTGCGATTGGGTTGCGAGGATATTGCCCTTGGCCGCCTCGAGTAGGCCCCAGGACTGCACGACAGTCTGGCGAGCCTGGTCACGCGCGGTGTCGAGATCGATGCGGCGCTGGCCGAGCGTTTCCTTAGCCTGGCGCACCGCCGAATATTCGGCGCCGCCCTGGTAGATCGGCACGGTGAGCGTGCTGATCACCGAACCGGTCGTCGACTCAAGCTGGGCCTGCGTGCTCTGATTGAAGCGCGAGGCAGTTGCCGTCACCGAGAAAGTCGGTAGCAACGCGCCTTCCGCAATCTTCACCTGATATTCCGCGAAATCAACGTTGTATTGCGCCGAGGTCACGGTCGGATGGGCGGCGTTGCCGGCTTCGACCGAGGCCGTGAGCGAACTTGGTGAGAACCGGTCGACCGGGGCACCGGCGGTGAGCTTGCCGGCCTCGTTGCCGATCACCTGACGATAGATCGCGGCCGACGTCTTGTAATTCGCCTCCGCGGTAAGGACCTGCGAGCGGCCGGCGGCAATGCGCGATTCCGACTGTGCAACGTCGGTGCGCGTTACTTCGCCGACATTGAAGCGGTCGCGGACCTGGCGCAATTGCTCCTGCAAGACCTCGACGTTGCGCTTCTGCAGATCGAGGATCGCGGCGTCGCGCAACAGATTCATATACGCGGTAACGGCGCTGAGCATCACGTTTTGCTCGGTCGTGCGCAAGGTTTCACGCGCCGCAAACACTTGAGCTTCAGCCTGTCGGGTCTTGTTGGCGGTCTGAAAGCCGTTGAATAACGTCTGTGTTGCGTTGATGCTGGCGCCGTAGGGTGCGTAAATGCCGGCGAGCGAGGAATAGGTCGGCGGGTTGCCGATGGTCTGGCTGCGGGTGCGAACGTCGGTGTACTGCTCGCCGCCACTGAAGGTCGCATTGACCCTGGGCCGGTAACCGGCGAGCGCCTGCGGCACGCCTTCGTCGACCGCGCGCACGCCGGCGCGCTGCGAATTCAGCGTCGGATTGTTCTGATAGGCTTGCATCAACGCGCTTTCGACCGTCTCTCCGGTCGCAAGCGACGGCAAAACGAGCGCGCACGTGAGCGCGGCGCCCGCCAAGGCCACCCGCCGTGCTTTACCTATACGCGACATCGAGCGAACTCATCGTCAGCGCACAAGAATCGCATGCAAGCGCCCCCGAGGGGCGGACTATAGGCATCGAGTCTAGGCGGAATAAGCCCCTAAGGCCCTCTTGCCACAGAAAGATTTCGCCTTGCCCCCCACGCATTCCCTTAACTCACATCAAAACGCAAAAACCAGCGGCTTCGAAAATCCGGGCAGCGTTGGCGCTTCGGCATCGAAAACCGCCCGACTGCCGACCTCGCGGCCGCCGCGGCGGTAAAGTGTCGCTTTCCCGGGACCGGTTCCCACGACGCATGCCAGGCGCCCACCATCCTTGAGTTGACGGCACAGCGTATCCGGGAACATGCCGACGGCCCCGTTGACGAGAATCACATCGTAAGGCGCGGCAACGGACCAGCCGTCGGCGAGCGGCCCGGTCACAACCTTCACATGCGACAAACCGATGAGAGCGGCGCTTGCGCGTTGAGCGAGCGCCGGATCTTCCTCGACCGCGACCACCTCGGCGGCGAGATCGGCGAGAATCGCGGTCGAGTAACCGCTCGCACAACCGACATCGAGCACGCGATCGGTCGGCTGGATGTCGGCGGCCTGGATCAGTTTCGCCAACACCATCGGCTTGAGCAGCCGACGCGCGCCGGCATCATCGGCTGGAACATCGCGATCGAGATAGGCGATCGCGGCGTTCGCGGGCGAAACGAAACGCTCGCGCGCCACCGTCTGGAACGCGTGGAGCACGCGCAAATCCGTGACATCGGCGGTACGCACCTGGCCATCAACCATCATGCGCCGGGCGGCAGCAAAGTCGGTCATCGCGTACCTGCTCTTGAGGCCTTCAAACAGCATACGGGGAATATCGATTTTTGTGCGGCAAGCCCGGCGAAAAGGCAAGCGCAGGAAGGCCTTGCGCCGTGTTGTGAAGGGCACACCTGTCATATATAGGCTGTGGCGCGCGGCTTCTGCAGCGCAGATTAGTCGATTTGGCCACGTGGCGGAGTGGTGACGCAGCGGACTGCAAATCCGCGTACCCCGGTTCAATTCCGGGCGTGGCCTCCACGATTTCAACCTCTTTGCAAGGCTTGGGGCCTTTGTTATAGGCCCCGGTCTAGCCGGAGACCGTTCCCTGGTAGCTCAGCGGTAGAGCATTCGACTGTTAATCGAATGGTCGCTGGTTCGATCCCAGCCCAGGGAGCCATCCGCCTTCGTCAGGTTTCCGACGTCCCAGCCGGGAGCGTCCAGGTTCGCGGCCGGATATGACCAGCAGCCCCCTTCTCACCGATCTCTACGAACTCAACATGGTCCAGGCCTACCTGGACCGTGGCGAGAACAAGCTAGCCGTTTTCGAGTTCTTCGTGCGCAAATTGCCGGCGCGGCGATCCTTTCTGATGGCCGCTGGGCTCGAGACCGTCCTCTTCTATCTGGAAACGCTGCGGTTCGAACCGCCGGACATCGAGTGGCTGCGCAAGACCGGCCGCTTCCGGCACAACATGCTCGATTATCTCGCCGAATTGCAATTTACCGGCGACATCCACGCGATGCCGGAAGGCACCGTGTTCTTCCCGCATGAGCCGATCCTGCGCGTGACCGCACCGTTGCCACAAGCGCAGCTGATTGAGACGCGCATCATCAACATCCTTCAATATCAGACGATGATTGCGTCGAAGGCGGCGCGCATGGTGCTCGCGGCTGGAGAGAAATCGCTCGCCGACTTCGGCTTGCGGTCCGCTCATGGTGCCGAAGCCGGCCTGATGGCATCGCGCGCGAGCTACATCGCCGGCTTTAGCGGCGCAGCCAATGTGCTGGCTGGCGAAACATTCGGGATCCCGATCGTCGGCACCATGGCACATTCGTTCGTGCAAGTGCACGGTGACGAGATGGCGGCGTTCGAGCAATTCGCGCGGGCGCGGCCCGACAACGTGATCCTGCTGATCGACACCTACAACACCGAGGCTGGCGCCAAAAAGGTCGTCGAGCTCGCCCCAAAACTAGAGGCGGACGGCATCAAAATTCGCGGTGTCCGTATCGATTCCGGCGATCTCAGCGCTATGTCGAAAAAAGTCCGCGCCATTCTCGACGTCGGCGGGCTTAAGGACGCGGTCATTCTGGTAAGCGGCGGGATCAACGAGGACGAGATCAAGCGTCTGGCGCGCGAAAACGCGCCGATCGATGGGTACGGCATCGGCGCCAATCTAACGACATCGCAGGACGCACCGACACTCGATTGCGCCTACAAGCTGCAAGAATACGACGGCAAGCCGCGCCGCAAATTATCAGAAGGCAAAGAGACCTGGCCCGGACGCAAGCAAGTTTGGCGAAATTTTTCGACCGACGGCCGCATGACCGACGACACGATTTCGGTCGAAACCGAAAATCCGTCCGGCCAACCGTTGATCATCCCGGTGATGAAAGACGGCAAGCGGATCGATCAGGCGCCAT
>JAFAQJ010000199.1 GCA_019246455.1 Pseudolabrys sp. | reverse complement strand
CAGCTTGGGCTCGCCATTGAGCGCCGCGACGGCAGCGCGGGTCATCGTGATCGGGCAATTGTGCCCGGCCTCGATCTGGTTCGACATGTAGAAGCGCGCAGCCCGGCCGACCTCGGACGGTGGTGGCGCGTGACTGCCGTCGTGCTGCCACGTCATCGTGTGCACCCCCTCGGCCATGCTTTCGGTCATGAAGCGGTGGTAGGCCGGGTCGAATTCGGTGACCTCGCCGTTCAAACGCGGCGGATTTTCGTTGGCGGCCTTGGCGTCGGCGAACATCGTCGCACGGCCCCAATGCTTGCCGAAGGCCGACAGAATGGCTGCCGGCGCGGTGCCGCCGTTCGCTTTCACAGCGTCCTGAAGCGGCAGGTCGCTCGCGTAGAGATCAATGTCCTCGTACGGCGGCGACAGATTGACGGCGTCCTGATTGCTCGCGACTGGCAAGGCAGGCTCCTCGACTCTGCGCCCGTTAACCGTATCACGTCAGGTGTGACGACGTTTTCCACCTGCCGTCCGATCACGCCTTGCCGTCGCCGCAAAGTGCGCCTATAGCACTGACTTTAATGAACATTGCGCCTAAATCCTCGTTCGTCCTCAACAGACCGCATTTGTTGGGGATCGAAGGACTTTCGCGCGAGGAGATCACCGGCCTCCTCGACCTCTCCGAAGAATTCGTCGAGCTCAATCGCCAGATCGAGAAAAAGCGCGCCTCGCTGCGCGGCCGCACTCAGATCAATCTATTCTTCGAAGTCTCGACACGGACCCAAGCATCGTTCGAGCTCGCCGGCAAACGGCTTGGCGCCGATGTCATGAACATGTCGGCGTCCTCCTCCTCGATGCGCAAGGGCGAAACGCTGATCGATACGGCGATCACGCTCAATGCCATGCATCCCGACATCATTGTGGTGCGTCATCACGCCTCTGGCGCGGTCGAGCTTCTCGCCAACAAAGTCGATTGCTCGGTCATCAATGCCGGCGATGGAGCCCACGAACATCCAACGCAAGCGCTCCTCGACGGCCTGACGATCCGCCGCAACAAAGGCGGCATCGAAGGTCTTCTGGTCGCGATTTGCGGCGATATCCTACACTCGCGGGTTGCGCGCTCGAACATCATCCTGCTCAACACGATGGGCGCGCGCGTGCGTGTCGTCGCACCCTCTACGCTCTTACCGATCGGGATTGAGCGCATGGGCGTCGAAGTCGCACGCGACATGCGCGAGGGCCTCGCCGGAGCCGATATCGTGATGATGCTGCGCCTGCAGAAGGAGCGCATGAACGGATCGTATGTTCCGTCAATGTCGGAATACTTCCACTACTACGGGCTCGACGAGAAAAAACTCGCTTACGCTAAACGCGACGCGCTGGTAATGCACCCCGGTCCGATGAACCGCGGCGTCGAAATCGACTCCCAAGTCGCTGACGGCGCGCATTCGCTGATCCGTGAGCAGGTCGAAATGGGCGTCGCGGTGCGTATGGCGGTGCTCGAAGCGCTATCCCGGAATTTACCGAACGCATGATGATGTTGTCCGAACGCCGTCCGATCCTGCTCGCCAACGCCCGGATCGTCGACCCGTCGCGCGATCTCGATATGGCCGGCGATCTTCTGATCGCCGACGGCGCGGTCCGCGAAGCCAAACGTGGCATCGGTGCCGCCGGCGTCCCTGAAGGCACCGAGGTTTACGATTGCCGTGGCAAGGTCGTCGCGCCCGGACTTGTCGACATGCGCGCCTTTATCGGGGAGCCCGGCAAGGGGCACCTTGAAACTTTCGCTTCGGCAAGCCAAGCGGCAGCGGCGGGCGGGGTCACGACCATCGTGTGCCAGCCCGACACGGCGCCCGTGATCGACGACCCGGCGACCGTCGACTTCGTCCTGCGCCGTGCACGCGATACGGCGATCGTACATGTCCATCCGATGGCGGCCCTCAGCAAGGGCCTTGAAGGCAAGGAGATGACCGAAATCGGTCTCCTGAAGGCCGCGGGCGCCGTCGCCTTCACCGACGGGCAAAAGTCGATCACCAATGCGCAAGTGCTGCGTCGCGCGCTGACCTACGCTCGCGACTTCGAGGCGCTGATCGTCCACCACACCGAAGACCCCGATCTGGTCGGCGACGGCGTAATGAACGATGGTGAATTTGCCGCGCGGCTTGGACTGCTCGGCATTCCCAAAGCCGCGGAGAGCATCATGCTCGAGCGCGATCTGCGCCTCACCGGTCTGACCGGGGGGCGCTACCACGCGGCCTCAATCACCTGCAGGGAATCCCTCGATATTCTCAAACGCGCCAAGGATGCGGGGCTCGACGTGACCGCGTCAGCTTCGATCAACCACATCACGCTCAATGAAAACGACATCGGCCCGTACCGCACCTTCCTGAAGCTCGCACCGCCGTTGCGAGCAGAGGAAGACCGCAAGTTACTCGTTGACGCCATCGCCTCGGGAGTAATCGACGTCGTGATGTCCGACCACAACCCGCAGGACGTCGAGACCAAACGCCTGCCTTTCGCCGAAGCCGCGCCCGGCGCGATCGGTATTGAGACGATGCTCACAGCGGGTCTGCGCCTCGTCCACAACGGCGAGCTCTCGCTGATGGCGCTGTTGCGTGCCGTGTCGACGCGGCCAGCAGAACTCCTCGGACTGCCCGGCGGCTCGCTCAAACCTGGCGCGCCGGCCGACGTCATCGTCATCGACGCCGACATGCCGTGGGTGCTCGATCCTGCGGAGCTCAAATCGAAGTGCAAGAACACGCCATTCGACGAGGCGCGCCTCACTGGCCGTGTCGTGCGCACGATCGTCGCCGGGCGGACGGTTTACGAGTACGTTTGAGCCCATGGAGCTCAACTATGCGATCGCACTGGTATTCGGCTATCTGCTCGGCTCGATCCCGTTCGGGTTGGTGCTAACTAGGCTGAGCGGGGGGCCGGATCTGCGCTCGCTCGGATCGGGCAATATTGGCGCGACCAATGTGCTACGCACCGGCAAAAAAGGTCTCGCTGCGGCAACCCTCATGGGCGACATGCTCAAGGGGACGGCCGCGGTCTATTTCGCCGGTTTTGTATTCGGCCACGGGGGCGCCCTGCTCGCTGGGCTCGGCGCCTTCCTCGGTCACCTCTTTCCGGTATGGCTTGGCTTTAAGGGCGGCAAAGGCGTCGCAACCTATATCGGCGTTCTGCTCGGTCTCGCCTGGCCGTTCGTGCCGCTATTCGGCGTCGTTTGGCTCGCGGTCGCCTATTTCACCCGCTATTCGTCGCTCTCGGCGTTGGTTGCGAGCGCGGTGACACCGGTAGCCCTCGCCGTTGCCGGACAAGGTGAAACCGCGCTGTTGTTTCTGCTGCTGACCGCGATGCTATGGTTCATGCACCGGCCGAATATCCAGCGGCTCATTACCGGCACCGAGGGAAAAATCGGCGAAAAGTCGCCGCCCGCGGCGCCGTAACAAGTTGTCCGCCCTCGACGGCCCGGTGCGGTTTTCCTAGGCATCGTCCGCTGTCGTTCGCGCCGGCCTGCTCGCGCTCGAAACCGCCGGACGGTTAGACCATCATGGCGGCGCCTCGGTCTCCCTCTTATAAGAATAGCCGG
>JAFAQJ010000196.1 GCA_019246455.1 Pseudolabrys sp. | reverse complement strand
CGGCCGCAAAGCGCCTGCTGTGCCGGTCATGTTCTGGCGGTGTGGTTTTTGCCAGGGCCGCGGTTTGTAGTCTTCAGCGGTCGGTGGCGTATCAACGCTGTGGTGCATCCAGCCGTGCCATGACGGCGGGATCGTGGAGGCTTCCGTATAGCCGTTGTAGATCACCCACCGTCGCTCAAAACCGAGCCGCGCATCAACCTTACCGCCGCGCGTACGATAGTAGTGATTGCCGAATTCATCCTCACCGACAAACTCGCCGTACAGCCAGGTCCAAAATTGCGTGCCGAAGGTCTGGCCGTTCCACCAGGTGAAGAGTTTGAGCAGGAAGATTTTCATGAGCACGCGCCAGGTGCGAAAAACGAACGGGTTTGGGCGTTGTGCCATCACGATAAGACGGTGTCCATAATTCACAGTGCGGGGAAACCCGGCAGCGGCGTTTGCGCGGCTCCGCATATGGGCTAAGCAGCTGAAAAAATTTCGAGAATCGGGACGCGTCAGGAATTTTTCCCGCGCGTTTTCCAGTGTCTGTCCAAGCCCCGGCCGGTCCCTACAACGGCGCGGCGTTTGCGACTTCTCCCGTTATTGCGTCATTTCTCGGTCATAAACCGAGGAAACAAAACCTACCCCGACGGGCAAATAAAAACGCTTTCCGACTCTCTCGATTGGTCCATACTCAAGGCTGGTTTCAGCGCCACCGGCACAATATCTAGTCCGGTAACCACAAGATTTAGGGTTTGATTCAGGATTACCCCCTAAAGCTTGTTGACACAGGCGATGAGTCCACTAGCTTTAGTAGCGTTCGGGTCGCGTAGCCAAGTTCCTCCGGACCTCCAACGACGCAAAGTCGGTGGCCCACGCCCGAAAAAGGCGAATTGGGACAGAGACTTACGCTGTCTCCGGACGGTCAAAAGGACTTGAGAAAGCGGTGCCGCGTGAGAGCACCGGACCTATCTGTGGTGAGGCGTCGGAGAGAGAAACGAGCAGTTCGGGCGGACAGGACAGTCCTCCAGAGCAATAATCGCCAGCCTCAAGCGCTGGCGGCCAATTAGGGGCAAGACCAATGCGAATTGAACGGCGCTACACCAAGCAAGGACAGTCGGCCTACGCGGATATCAAATTCCGCCTCACCACCAGTGAGATCCGAAATCCCGACGGGTCCGTGGTGTTCAAGCTCGACAATGTCGAGGTGCCGGAATTCTGGTCGCAGGTCGCCTCGGACGTCCTGGCGCAGAAATATTTCCGCAAGGCCGGCGTCCCCGTCAGCCTCAAGAAGGTCGAGGAGAACTCGGTTCCCTCGTTCCTGTGGCGCTCGGTTGCCGATCAGAACGCGATGGCGGCGCTGGCCGAGAAGGACCGCACCACCGGCGAGCATTCCTCGAAGCAAGTGTTTGATCGCCTGGCCGGCACCTGGACCTATTGGGGCTGGAAGGGCGGCTATTTCGATTCGGAGGAGGACGCGCAGGCGTTCTTCGACGAGCTGCGCTTCATGCTGGCCTCGCAGATGTGCGCACCGAATTCGCCGCAATGGTTCAACACCGGACTGCATTGGGCCTACGGCATCGATGGCCCCGGCCAGGGCCACTATTACGTCGACCCGTTCACGGGCAAGCTCGAACGCTCGCAATCGGCCTACGAGCATCCGCAGCCGCACGCCTGCTTCATCCAGTCGGTCTCCGACGATCTGGTGAACGAAGGCGGCATCATGGATTTGTGGGTGCGCGAGGCGCGCCTGTTCAAATACGGCTCGGGCACTGGCTCGAACTTCTCAAAGCTGCGAGGCGAAGGCGAAAAGCTCTCGGGTGGCGGCAAATCGTCCGGCCTGATGAGCTTCCTCAAGATCGGCGACCGCGCCGCGGGCGCAATCAAGTCGGGCGGCACCACGCGCCGCGCCGCCAAGATGGTGATCGTCGACGTCGATCATCCGGATATCGAGACTTATATCGACTGGAAGGTGATGGAAGAGCAGAAGGTGGCGGCGCTCGTCACCGGCTCAAAGATTAACCAGAAGCACCTGCGCGCCATTCTCAAGGCCTGCGTCAACTGCGAAGGCCCCGGCGACGACTGCTTCAATCCGGAGAAAAACCCGGCGCTCAAGCGCGAGATCAAGCTCGCGCGCAGGTCGATGGTGCCCGACAACTACATCAAGCGGGTGATCCAGTTCGCCAAGCAGGGCTACAAGGACATCAATTTCCCGACCTATGACACCGATTGGGACAGCGACGCCTATCTCACCGTCGCGGGCCAGAACTCCAACAACTCGGTGCGCGTCACCGACGGCTTCCTCAAAGCGGTCGAAGCCGACGGCACCTGGGATCTCACCTATCGCAAGAACGGCAAGGTCGCGAAGACCGTGCAGGCGAAGGAATTGTGGGAGAAAATCGGCCACGCCGCCTGGGCCTCGGCCGATCCGGGCCTGCA
>JAFAQJ010000187.1 GCA_019246455.1 Pseudolabrys sp. | reverse complement strand
CCTCCCTCTCCGCCACCCTACGCCGCGCCTGACGGCGTTTCGGATCGTCCATTCGTGCCGGATCTTTCCCACTTCCTTCATGTGCTAGAACCGTGGATTGCCTCTTATGGCGCCCCGGTCATCTTCGTCATTCTCATGCTGGAGTCGTTCGGCATGCCGCTGCCGGGCGAGTCGCTGCTTGTCTTTGCCGCGATCATGGCCGGCCGCGGCAAGTTGTCGTTTCCGGTGTTGCTGTTCGCGGCCTGGGCCGGCGCGGTGGTCGGTGACAACATCGGCTACTGGATCGGCCATTCGGTCGGCAACACCTTCATCACGCGCTATGGCGCCCGCATTGGATTAACGCAAGCCCGCCTGACGAAGGTAGAGGCGGTGTTCCGCAAATACGGCGTGATCACCGTAGCATTCGCGCGCTTCGTCAATGTGCTGCGGCAACTCAACGGCATCGTCGCCGGCACGCTCGAGATGCATTGGTGGACGTTTGTCATTTTCAATGCGGTCGGCGGCGCGCTGTGGGTCGCCGTCTGGGCTGGCTCCGGCTTTTACTTCGGCCGGCACGGCTCGGGGATTGCTGAATTCGCGCGCGAGTTCGCGATCGACGGCGCCATCGCTGGCGCGATCGTCGTCGCGGTGTTCGTGGCGCTGGCGATCCGGTTTCGTGGGCGGCGCTGAGCGGTTTATTTCTTGCGGATGCGGTAGACCAGCAAGCCGTCAGTCTTGTCGCTGCCTTCCAGAATGTCGCCGGTCTCGCGCAGCAGGCTTGGTATGTCGATTGCCGTCAGCGGATCGGTACATTCTATCATCAGGAGATCGCCGGACTTGAGGCCGCCGAGGACTTTCTTGGTGCGCAGCGCCGGCAGTGGACATTTGAGGCCGCGCAGATTGAGGGTCTTCTCCGTCATCGCGCGCACTTTAGTGGCAAAATGGCGCGAGCCAAGCGGTTTGCTATAACGAACGCATGCGCATCATCGGCCTCGCGGGCTGGAGCGGCTCCGGCAAAACCACATTAATCACCAAGGTGCTGCCACGCCTGATTGCGCGCGGCCACAACGTGTCGACACTCAAGCACGCGCATCACGGGTTCGATCTCGACAAGCCCGGCAAGGATAGCTTCATGCACCGCGCTTCCGGCGCGACCGAAGTCATCATCTCTTCGGAGCGGCGCTGGGCGGTCCTGCACGAATTGCGCGGCGAGGCTGAATGGGATTTGCCGGCGCTGTTGAGCAAGGCGTCGCCGGTCGATCTCGTCCTGGTCGAGGGTTTCAAGCGCGATCCGTTCCCCAAACTCGAAATTTACCGCGCGGAAAACGGCAAGCCGCTGCTCCATAACGAAGACCCGCACATCGTCGCGGTCGCGACCGACAGCACGATTGAAACGAAACTGCCGGTGGTGGATTTGAACGATATCGAGGCGGTGGCCGACGTGCTTTTGAAATACGCCGTGCCGCTATCGAATGCGATGAAACACAAAAGCTAATGGCGCAACTGACCGACGATTGTTTCGCATTTTCCGGGCCGCTTTTGCCGCTCGAAGAGATGGAGCGACTGATCGCCGAGCGCGTGACGCCGGTGGCCGAAACCGAACAGGTGCCGCTGTTGCAGGCGCGAACGCGCGTTGTTGCGCGCGATATCGTCGCGCCGGACCATTTACCGCCGTTCGACAATTCCGCGGTCGACGGCTACGCGGTGCGTCACGCCGATCTCAAGACGAATGACGACACGGTGCTGCCGGTCACGGGTCGCTTGCAAGCCGGTAGCAAGGACAACGTAGCGGTGCAACCGGGCAGCGCGGTGCGCATCTTTACGGGCGCGCCGATGCCGCAGGGCGCCGACACCGCCTTCATGCAGGAAGATGTGACGGTCGAGGGTGACAGGGTGACATTGCCATCGGGCCTGAAGAAGGGCGCCAATATGCGCCACACCGGCGAAGATATTGCCAAGGGCGCGGTGGCGCTGCCCACCGGCACGGTGCTCGACGCGCAACACATTGCGCTCGCCGCCGCGCTCGGCCTCACGCAGATCGAAGTGCGGCGCCAATTGCGTGTCGCGATTTTTTCGACCGGCGACGAGGTCGTAGAGCCGGGCCAAACGCGTGGCGTGTCGGCGATCTTCGACGCCAATCGCTATCTCCTCGCCGAGATGCTCGATCGGCTCGGCATGGTCGTGACCGACCTCGGTATTCTCGACGACGATGCGGCGGCGCTGTCGCGCGCGATCGAGGACGCCGCAAGAACGCATGATTTGGTCATCACCTCGGGTGGCGTTTCGACCGGGGAGGCAGACTTTGTCAAAGTCGCAGTCGAGAGCATCGGCAAGCTGGTGTTCTGGCGCGTCGGTATCAAACCCGGACGTCCGGTGACAATGGGCACGATTGACGGTGCGGCTTTCGTCGGGTTGCCCGGCAACCCTGTCGCGGTGTTCGTCACCTTCGTGCGCGTGGTGAAGCCGCTATTGCGGCGGCTTGGCGGTGCGTCGCCGCGGAAACTGACGGCGCTGCCGGTGCGCAGCGCGTTCGCCTATAAGAAGAAGACGGGACGGCGCGAATATGTTCGCGTGTCGCTACGCACGCGGCCCAACGGCGAAATCGAAGCGGTGAAGCATCCGCAGGACGGCGCCGGCATTCTCACGTCGCTGACGCAGACCGACGGCTTGCTGGAACTTCCGGAAGATATAACGAAGATCGAGGCGGGCGATCGTGTCGGTTTTCTACCTTACGCGGCGCTGCTCGATTAGTTTCTTGGCGCGCTTGGCGTCGTCCGGCGTGTTGACGTTGAAGAACGGATCGACCGGCCGATCCGGCCAGTCGGCTACCGCGATTCCGTGGCGCGCGGTGAACACCTCGATCTTGCGCAGGTCTTCCTCGACCAGCGCCTTGCGCAATTCCTCGCGCAGCGCGAGCGGCCACAGCGCGACGACCGGGTGGCGCCACTCGCCGGAGCGCGCACACGCAAGCGGCACGCCGGAGCCCATCTTGCGCCGCGCGGCGTGGAGGCGTTCGACGAGATCGTCGGGCAGAAACGGGCAGTCGCCGGGCACGCTCAACAGCCATTCGCCGCCGCTATTCTGGCCGGCAAGCCAGTCGAGCCCGGCTAATACGCCGGCGAGGGGCCCGGCGAAATCCGGCACGCTATCGGCGACCACGGGAAGACCGGTGTCTGCGAAGCGTTTGGGGTCGCCGTTGGCGTTGATCACGATGCCGACGGTTTGCGCGGACAGCGTCGCGAGCACGCGATCGAGAATGGTGACGCCGCCGATCTCGATCAGCGCCTTGTCGCCACCGCCCATGCGGCGCGCGAGGCCGCCGGCCAACACCAGCCCCCAGGTTGGGGGAAACTCACTCATCCTGCACCGCGGCCTTGCGCCGGTGCTTGGCGCTTTCTTCCTCGACGAACGCGAGGTCCTGGTCGAACACGATGCGGCTTTCGCCGGCGAGCGCGACGAAGCGCTTGCCGCGCGCGCGGCCGATCAGCGTCAGGTTCGCCTTGCGCGCCAGTTCGACGCCCCAGGCGGTGAAGCCCGAGCGCGAAATCAGGATCGGGATGCCCATGCGCACGGTTTTGATCACCATCTCGGAGGTGAGACGGCCGGTGGTGTAGAAAATCTTGTCGGCGGGCGAGATTTTTTCCAGGAACATCCAGCCGGCAATCTTGTCGACCGCGTTGTGGCGGCCGACGTCCTCCATATAGACCAGCGGGCGGTCCTGCTGCGCCAGCACACAGCCGTGGATCGCGCCGGCTTCGAGATAGAGCGACGGCGTGGTGTTGATCCCGTGGGTGAGCTTGTAGAGCCACGAGGTGCGGAGTTCTGCATCCGGCAGCGACACATTCTCCAGCGCTTCTATCAGATCGCCGAACACCGTGCCCTGCGCGCAGCCCGAGGTTTGCACCTTGCGCTTGAGCTTCTTCTCGTAATCGGTCTTGCGCTGCGTGCGCACCACGACGACCGCGAGCTCCTCGTCGTAATCGACGGCGGTGACCACATCGTCAGCGCGCAGCATGTTCTGATTGAGCAGGTAGCCGATCGCGAGAAAGTCGGGATGATCGCCGACCGTCATTGCGGTCACGATCTCCTGCGCGTTCAGGTAAATGGTCAGCGCACGTTCGACCGTCACCACCGTCTCGACCGGAGCGCCGGTCTGGTCGACGCCGCTGACGCGCTCGGTCAATCGCGGGTCGTGCGGATCGGGCTTGATGAGGTAATCGTCGCCGCTCATCGTCAGAATAGCTTGAGCCCGGGCGGCAGCGGCAGGCCGCCGGTTAGCGCTTTCATCTTCTCCTGCACCATGCCCTCCGATTTTTTCCGGGCATCGGCATGCGCGGTCACAAGCAGATCTTCGAGAATTTCCTTTTCCTCGGGCTTCATCAACGAGTTGTCGATCTTCACGTGCTTG
>JAFAQJ010000284.1 GCA_019246455.1 Pseudolabrys sp. | reverse complement strand
ACCACCAACGACCCGATGGAAGCTCACGTGATCGGCTTTGCCATGTGGGTCAAGGCGGTCGAGAAAGTGAAATCGACCGACGCCGACAAGGTGATCGACGCCCTCCCCGGCATCGAAGCGCCGAACCAGCAGGCGATTCCGGCCGTCGACTATCTGATGTCGAAGGACGGCGGTGAGGTGAAGCGGTGGGTGCTGGAAGGCACCGACTACGTCTATCCGCGCACGACCAACAAGATCCTCGAGGCGTACCTCATCTCGAAGGGCGTCGCGAAGGAAGATATCATGATCAACTACACGCCGTTCGGTCATTCCGACTGGCAGACCATCGTGTCGGACATCAAGAAGTTCGGCTCGGCGGGCAAGAAGACCGCGGTGGTATCGACCATCAACGGTGACGCCAACGTGCCGTTCTACAAGGAGCTCGGCAACCAGGGCGTCAAGGCCAAGGACATCCCGGTGGTGGCGTTCTCGGTCGGCGAAGAAGAGCTCGCCGGTCTCGACACCAAGCCGCTGGTCGGCCACCTCGCCGCCTGGAATTACTTCGAGTCGATCAAGACCCCGGCCAACGCCGAGTTCATCAAGAAGTGGCAGGCCTTCACCAAGAACCCGAAGCGCACCACCAACGACCCGATGGAAGCTCACGTGATCGGCTTTGCCATGTGGGTCAAGGCGGTCGAGAAAGTGAAATCGACCGACGCCGACAAGGTGATCGACGCCCTCCCCGGCATCGAAGCGCCGAACCTGACGGGCGGCGTCTCGAAGATGCTGCCAAACCACCACATCACGAAGCCGGTCTACATCGGCGAAATCCGCCCGGACGGCCAGTTCGACGTAGTGTGGAAGACCAAGGGTCTCGTGCCCGGCGCGGCGTGGTCCGCCTACCTGCCCGGCTCGAAGGATCTCGAAGCCGACTGGGTGACGCTCAAGTGCGGCAACTACAACAAGGTCACCAAGAAGTGCGGCGGCGCGAGCTGACGCTGAGGCTGATCTAAAATTCGCGAACGGAGGCGGCGGGTCCGCCGCCTCCACCACTCTCATGCCGGGATTGGTCGCTATGGGTCGTTTTTTGCGCCGCGCGGTCGCGGCATTTGTGATCCTGTCTGCAGCGCTCGGGGCGCTTCCCGCGATGGCGGGCCCCTACGAAGACGCGCTGGCGGGCTTTGTCACCGATGAATTCGACGACACTGCCGACGCGATCGCCAAGGTCGCCGAATCCGGCGATCCGAAATCCGCACCGCTGCTCGCCGCGCTGCAAGACGGCCGGCTGATGTACAGCGCCGAAGCCAAGAAGGTTTACATCAAGGACGCCGACGACAAAGTGACCGACGCCGCAACCGGCGCCGCGGTCGACAATCCGCCGGCCGATATCGACAGCGTGCGCCTCAACAACCGGCTGCGCGGCCTGCTCGACGGCGTGATGGGCAGCCTCACCTTGATGTCGCCCGATCCGGGCGTGCGCATGGACGCCGCGCAATCCGTGTTCAAGTCTCGCGACGCCGGCGCGCTGCCCGCGCTCGAAAAAGCCATCGCCGCCGAGAAAGACCCGCGCATCAAGCGCGTGATGAACGAGGCGCACGCTGCAATCATCGTCGTCAGTGACGACGCCAAGCCGGAGGAGCGGATCGCGGCGATCAACGTGGTGCGCGACCGCGGCGGCCAGGACGCGCTGAGCATGCTCGGCAGTATTTCCGGCGATGCGCCGCCCGACGTGCGCAAGGCCGCGGCCGATGCAACCGCTTCGATCGAACGCCGGCTGTCGATCTGGAGTGCGGTGCAGAATACCTGGTACGGTCTTTCGCTCGGCTCGGTGCTGCTGCTCGCCGCGATCGGTCTCGCCATCACCTTCGGCGTGATGGGCGTCATCAACATGGCGCACGGCGAGATGGTGATGATCGGCGCTTACACGACATTCGTCGTGCAGCAATTGATCCGCACGTATAACCCCGGGCTGTTCGACTATTCGCTGGTGATCGCCGTGCCACTCGCCTTCATCGTCGCCGGCGCGGTCGGCATCGTGATCGAACGCACCATCATCCGCTTCCTTTACGGCCGCCCGCTCGAAACACTGCTCGCCACCTGGGGCCTGTCGCTGATCCTGCAGCAGGCGGTGCGCACGATGTTCGGCCCGACCAACAAAGACGTCGGCAACCCGTCGTGGATGTCGGGCGCGTTCGAGCTTGGGCAGATGACGATCACCTATAACCGGTTGTGGATCATCATCTTTACGCTGGCGGTATTCGCGGCGCTGCTCGCGATGCTGCGCTTCACGCGATTGGGCCTTGAGATGCGCGCGGTGACGCAGAACCGCGGGATGGCGGCGGCGATGGGCATCCGCACGGCGCGCATCGACGCGCTGACCTTCGGGCTTGGCTCCGGTATCGCCGGAATCGCCGGCGTCGCGCTGTCGCAGATCGACAATGTCAGTCCCAATCTCGGCCAGGGCTATATCATCGACTCGTTCCTGGTCGTGGTGTTCGGCGGCGTCGGCAATCTGTGGGGCACTCTAGTCGGCGCACTGGCACTCGGCATCGCCAACAAATTCCTCGAGCCGTTTGCCGGCGCGGTGCTCGGCAAGATCGCCATCCTCGTCCTCATCATCCTGTTCATCCAGAAGCGGCCGCGTGGCCTGTTCGCGCTTAAAGGACGGGCGGTCGAAGCATGATAAAGGCCTTCCCGCTCACGCGATTGCTCGATCGCAGCGCTGCGGTGTTTCTGGTGCTGCTCGGCGCGTTCGCCATCGCGATCCCTGCGCTCAATCTGCTGACGCCGGACGACGCGGCGTTGCATGTCTCGACCTATCTCGTCGCGCTGTTCGGTAAATATGTCTGCTACGCGATGCTGGCGCTCTCGATCGACCTCATCTGGGGCTATGCCGGCATTCTCTCGCTCGGCCATGGCGCGTTCTTCGCACTCGGCGGTTACGCGATGGGTATGTATCTGATGCGCCAGATCGGCGCGCGCGGCGTCTACGCCAACCCGATCCTGCCAGACTTCATGGTGTTCCTGAACTGGCCGGAACTGCCGGTCTATTGGTACGGCTTCAATTATTTCGTCTATGCGGCGCTGATGGTCGTGCTGGTGCCGGGCCTGCTCGCTTTCGTGTTCGGCTGGTTTGCGTTCCGCTCGCGCGTCACCGGCGTCTATCTGTCGATCATCACGCAGGCGATGACCTTTGCGCTGATGCTCGGTTTCTTCCGCAACAATTTCGGCTTCGGCGGCAATAACGGCCTGACCGACTTCAAGGACATTCTCGGCTTCAACGTGCAGGCCGAAGGCACGCGCAACGCCCTGCTCTTTATCTCGTGCGTGGCGCTGGCGGTGAGCTTCTTGATCTGCCGGGCCATCGTGTCATCGAAATTCGGCAAAGTCCTGATCGCTATCCGCGACGCCGAAGCGCGCACGCGGTTTCTCGGCTATCGGGTCGAGGCCTACAAGCTGTTCGTGTTCACGCTGTCGGCCTGCATGGCGGGCGTCGCCGGCGCGCTTTACGTACCGCAGGTCGGCATCATCAATCCGAGTGAATTCGCGCCCGGCAACTCGATCGAAGCCGTGATCTGGGTCGCGGTCGGCGGCCGCGGCACGCTGACGGGCGCGGTGCTCGGCGCTTTCGTTGTCAACTACGCCAAGACTTTCTTCACCTCCGGCGTGCTGGCGCCCTACTGGTTGTTCATGCTCGGCAGTCTGTTCGTCGCGGTGACGCTGCTTCTGCCACGCGGCATCGTCGGCACTTATGAGTTCTGGCGCGCGGGACGCCATGAGCGCAGCGCCGCCGCGCTCTCGGCCGCGGCCGAAGACGGGGTCCAGGTCGAGGCCACGCCCCCGGCGCGGCAGGCTGCGGAATAGCGCGATGGTCGAAGCCAAAACCACCTCATCCCTGCTTTATCTCGACGGCATCACCGTGTCGTTCGACGGCTTCCGCGCGCTAAACGAATTGTCGTTCATCATCGAGCCCGGCGAGATGCGCGCCATCATCGGCCCGAACGGCGCCGGCAAGACGACGATGATGGACGTCGTCACCGGCAAGACGCGGCCCGACAGCGGCGACGTCTATTTCCAGCAGGGCCGGCACGACCTTTCGATGCTTGATGAGACGCAGATCGCGGAGCTCGGCGTCGGCCGTAAATTTCAGAAGCCGACCGTGTTCGAGATGCACACGGTCGAGGATAACCTTCTGCTGGCGCTCAAGAACGATCGCCGCGTGCGCTCGACATTGCTGTGGTCGAGCACGGCGCCGCAGGAGCAGCGCATCGACGAAATTCTCGAAACCGTGCGCATGACCGCGCTGCGCAAGCGCGTCGCCGGTTCCCTGTCGCACGGCCAGAAGCAATGGCTCGAGATCGGCATGCTGCTGGCGCAGGAGCCGCAGCTGCTACTGGTCGACGAGCCAGTCGCCGGCATGACCGACGCAGAGACGCATCAGACCGCGGAGTTGCTCAAGGAGATCAACAAGACCAAGACTGTTGTCGTGGTCGAGCATGACATGACCTTCGTGCGTGAGCTCGGCGTCAAGGTGACGTGCCTGCATGAAGGCTCGGTGCTCGCCGAGGGCACGATCGACCAGGTGTCGTCGAACGACCGCGTGGTCGAAGTGTATCTGGGGCGCTGACTATGCTGAAAGTGAATAACATCAACTTGCACTACGGCGCGGCGCAGGCGCTGCGCAGCGTCACGCTCACGGCCGAGCCTGGCAAAGTGACCTGCGTGCTAGGCCGCAACGGCGTCGGCAAGACGAGCTTGCTGCGCGCGACCGTCGGCCAGCATCCCGTGAGCGCCGGGTCAATCACACTTGACGACGCCGACATCACCAAGTTGTCGACGGTCGAGCGGGCACGACGCGGTATCGCCTATGTGCCGCAGGGACGCGAAATCTTCCCCCTGCTGACCGTCGAGGAAAACCTCGAAACCGGCTTCGCGCCGCTGCCGCGCGACAAACGCTCGCTGCCGGACGACGTGTTTTCGCTGTTCCCGGTGCTGCGCGACATGCTCAAGCGACGCGGCGGCGACCTGTCGGGCGGTCAGCAACAGCAATTGGCGATCGGCCGCGCGCTAGTGATGCGCCCGAAGCTCCTGCTGCTCGACGAGCCGACCGAGGGCATCCAGCCCTCGATCATCAAGGATATCGGGCGTGCTATCAGCTATCTGCGCTCGCTCAAGGATATGGCGATCGTGCTGGTCGAACAGTATCTCGACTTCGCGCAGGAGCTTGGCGATTATCTGGTGGTGATGGACCGCGGCGCGGTGGTTTATGCAAGCGACAAGGCGAGCATGGACGAAACCGCGATCAAGAAGGCGCTGGCCATCTAGTCGAAGTTGGCGGGGAAACGGCGTGGCGACGGCGTTGGAGTTACCGGCACAATCGGCCGATATTTTCGCGGCCAACCGCGCCACAGGCCATATTGTACTTTCTGTTGCGACGAGCGCCGGCCGTACGCGCCGAGAACGCGTTCACGAGGACGGCTCGCTGCGCGTTCGGTTTCCACACGAAGGCACTGATCCGCTCGAAGCGATATTCGTCAACACCGCGGGCGGCATGGCCGGTGGCGACCGATTTTCGATCGAGATGAAGGTGGGTCGCGAGGCGTCCTTCGTCGCCGGCACCGCGGCGGCGGAAAAAATCTACCGATCGCATGGGCCTGATACGAGGATTGACGTGACCCTGTCGGTGGCCGATAGCGGGAGCCTCTCGTGGCTACCGCAGGAGACCATCCTGTTCGACGAGGCGCGGCTATCGCGCTCGTTCGAGGTAGCGCTTGCAGGCAAGGCATCGCTGTTGATGGCAGAAGCCGTGGTGTTCGGCCGCGCCGCGATGGGCGAAACGATTAGGCACGGGCGGTTAACCGACCGCTGGCGGGTGCGCCGCGACGGACGACTGATCTTTGCCGATGGCGTGCGGCTCGATGGCGCGATCGACGCCAAACTTGCCGAGCGCGCCGCGACCGCGGGCGGTGTGGCGGTTGCGACCATATTGCTGACGCCGGCGGGCGAAGCGCAGGTCGAAACGGTGCGCGCGCAGCATTTCGCCGGCGAGGTTGGGATATCGGCCTGGAACGGCATCGCCGTGGCGCGGCTCGTCGCCGCCGATGGCGCGACGTTGCGCCGCGATTTAATGACGATGCTGGCGGCGCTCGACGCGCCGCTGCCACGGCTCTGGTTGAACTGAGGGTCACGATGAATCTAACCCCGCGCGAGAAAGACAAGCTACTGGTGGCGATGGCCGCGATGGTGGCGCGCAGACGCCTGGAACGCGGCATCAAGCTCAACCATCCGGAAGCGGTCGCCCTGATCACCGACTTCATCATGGAGGGGGCGCGCGACGGCAAGACCGTCGCCGAACTGATGCAGGCCGGTGCGCATGTCATCACCCGCGCGCAGGTGATGGACGGCATTGCCGAGATGATCCACGACATTCAGGTTGAGGCCACCTTCCCCGACGGTACGAAGCTCGTGACCGTGCACGAGCCCATTCGATGAGGAGCGCACCATGAACCGCTTGACCCATCTCGTGTTGGCGATCGCAGCGATCGCGATCATTCCGCATTCGGCCTTCGCCCATGTCGGCATCGGCGCGACGGCATCCTTTATCGCCGGCCTCGAACACCCGTTCAGCGGTCTCGACCACATCGCAGCGATGGTCGCAGTCGGCCTGTGGGCCGCGCTCAAAGGTGGCCGCGCGCTGTGGCTATGGCCCGTTGCTTTCGTCAGCGCGATGCTTTGCGGCGGCGCGCTCGGAATGGCGTATGTGGCGGTGCCGTTTGTCGAGCCCGGCATTCTCGCCTCGGTCGTGGTGCTCGGACTGCTGGTGGCGCTCGCCGCCGACCTCCCCTTGCCGGTCGGCGCGGCGATTATCGCGATGTTCGCGATCTTCCATGGCCACGCCCACGGCACCGAAGTGGCGGAGACTATGAACGGGGCTAAATACATGGCGGGTTTTGCGCTCTCGACCGCGATGCTGCATCTCGCCGGCATCGCTGCCGCGCTATCGCTCGCGCATCAAGGACGCACGACGGCGATCCGCGCCACGGGCGCCGCCTGCGTCGTACTCGGCCTCGCGCTCGCTGTCGGGGTCGTGTGATGAAACCCGGCGAAACCTTCATCAAGGACGGCGAGATCGAGCTCAACGCTGGTCGCAAGACGGTGACGCTGACCGTGTCGAACAGCGGCGACCGGCCGATCCAGGTCGGCTCGCACTATCATTTCTTCGAGACCAACCCGGCGCTGAAGTTCGAGCGCAAGAAGGCGCGCGGCATGCGGCTCGACATCGCGGCCGGCACCGCGGTGCGGTTCGAGCCGGGCCAGACGCGCGACGTGACGCTCGTCGCTCTTGCCGGCAAGCGGATGATCTACGGCTTCCGCCAGGATGTGATGGGGAAACTCTAATGTCGGTGAAAATCAAGCGCTCCGTCTATGCCGACATGTTCGGGCCGACCACCGGCGACCGTGTGCGACTGGCCGACACGGACATCATCATCGAGGTCGAGAAAGATTTCACGACTTATGGCGAAGAGGTGAAATTCGGCGGCGGCAAGGTGATCCGCGACGGCATGGGCCAATCGCAAGCGACCAACAAGCAAGGCGCGGTCGACACCGTCATCACCAATGCGCTGATCCTCGATCACTGGGGCATCGTAAAGGCCGACATCGGGCTCGTCGGCGACCGCATCGCCGCGATCGGCAAGGCCGGCAACCCCGACATCCAACCCGGCGTCGATATCGTGATCGGGCCAGGCACCGAAGTGATCGCCGGCGAAGGCAAGATCATCACCGCCGGCGGGTTCGACACCCACATCCACTTCATCTGCCCGCAACAGATCGAAGAAGCACTGATGGCGGGCATCACCTCGATGCTCGGCGGCGGTACCGGCCCGGCGCACGGCACTTACGCCACGACCTGCACGCCGGGGCCCTTCCATATCGGCCGCATGATCCAGGCGGCAGATGCATTCCCGATGAATCTCGGCTTTGCCGGCAAGGGCAATGCCTCAAGACCGGCAGCGCTCGAAGAAATGGTCAAGGCCGGCGCCTGTTCGCTCAAGCTGCATGAGGATTGGGGAACGACGCCGGCCGCGATCGACAACTGCCTCTCGGTCGCTGACGATTACGACGTACAGGTGATGATCCACACCGACACGCTGAATGAGTCGGGTTTCGTCGAGGACACCATCAAGGCCTTTAAGGGCCGCACCATCCATGCCTTCCACACTGAAGGCGCGGGCGGCGGGCACGCGCCCGACATCATGAAGGTGGCGGGGCTCAAGAATGTACTGCCCTCCTCCACCAACCGGACGCGGCCCTTCACGCGCAACACCATCGACGAACATCTCGACATGCTGATGGTGTGCCACCACCTCGATCCGTCGATCGCCGAAGACCTGGCGTTCGCCGAAAGCCGCATCCGCAAGGAAACCATCGCCGCCGAGGACATCCTGCACGACATTGGTGCGCTCTCGATGATGTCGTCGGATAGTCAGGCGATGGGACGGATCGGCGAAGTCATCATCCGCACCTGGCAGACCGCGGACAAGATGAAGAAGCAACGCGGACGGCTGAAAGACGAAAAAGGCGACAACGACAATGCGCGCGCCAAGCGTTACGTCGCCAAATACACCATCAATCCAGCCATCGCACATGGCGTGTCGAAGCACATTGGATCCATCGAAAGAGGCAAGCTCGCCGATCTCGTGGTCTGGTCACCGGCCTTCTTCGGCGTCAAACCCGACACCATCATCAAGGGCGGCACCATTGTCGCGGCGCAAATGGGTGATCCGAACGCGTCGATCCCCACGCCGCAACCCGTGCATTACCGGCCGATGTTCGGCGCGTTTGGTAAAGCCGTGACGGCGTCCTCGCTGGTGTTCGTGTCAAAAGCCGCCGCAAAAGGAAAATTGGGCGACAGGCTCGGCGTCGAGAAGAAGATGGTCGCCGTTGAGAAGACTCGCTCGATCTCGAAGAAAAGCATGATTCACAACGATGCCACGCCAAACATCGAGATCGATGCCGAGACCTATGAAGTGCGCGCCGATGGCGAATTGCTGACCTGCGCACCGGCGGAGAGCTTGCCGATGGCGCAGCGGTATTTCTTGTACTGAATTCGAACGCCGGGAGCGGGAAAAATGATCTATGTGGTCGCGCAGTTGCGGCTCAAACCGGGCACGACCGATCGCGCCTGCGCCGAGGCGCGCAAGGTCGTCGCCGGCACGATCAAAGAAGACGGCTGCCTGTTCTACGACTTCAATCTGAGTGTCACCGACGAGACGCGGCTAGTCGCCGTCGAGCGCTGGGAATCGCATGAGGCGCTGGCGCACCACAACGAGACGCCGCATCTCCTCGCGTGGCGCAAGGTGGTCGCGGAGGTCGCGCTCGAGCGCGACATCCAGGTCATTACGCCAGAGAAGATCGAGCGACGGGCAGGACCGGTTATGGCATGAAGCGCGTCAGCGACATCAAGCCGGCTGGCCGCTGGAATATGGCGAGCGCGAGCGATTTCATCGTGCTCGATGCGGCGGACCGGCACCGCCGCCGTGTCGTGCTGGTCGGCGAGCACGGCGCCACCTATCTGCTCGATTTGCCGAAGCCGGCACAATTGCGCGACGGCGACGGCCTTGTGATCGAGGACGGCTCGTTGGTGCGCGTGACCGGCAAACCGGAGGCGCTGATCGAGATTTCCACCACGAGTGCACAGGCGCTGGCGCGGCTCGCCTGGCACATCGGCAACCGCCACACCGATATGCAACTTGTGAATGGCAAACTGCGCATTCGGCGCGATCACGTGCTTGAAGACATGCTGCGCGGGCTCGGCGCGATTTTGGAGTTCATCGAGGCGCCGTTCGATCCGGAGCCCGGCGCATACGATCATGTTCATTCATTTGGACACGGTCATGGATGACCACGTGAAAGCCCTGCGACTCGCTGCGGGCGGCGGTGCGCTGTACCGGCTGATGACCTGGCTGTCGCCATCCTACCCGGTCGGCGCGTTCTCCTATTCCAGCGGCATCGAATGGGCGGTCGAGGCCGGCGACGTCACCGATGCAGACACACTCAGGCGTTGGCTTGGCGTGATGATGGGAGACGGCGCAGGATTCTGTGATGCG
>JAFAQJ010000298.1 GCA_019246455.1 Pseudolabrys sp. | reverse complement strand
GACCGGATCGATCTTTATCAAACGCATTTCGATGACGAGACCACGCCGGTCGAGGAGACGATGGCGGCCTATGGTGAACTCATCAAGGAGGGCAAAGTGCGCGCGATCGGCGCGTCTAACGTGACGCCGGCGCGCATTTGCGCTTCGCTCGCCGCCAGCAAAAAACTTGGCCTGCCGCGCTACGAGAGCCTGCAGCCGCTCTACAATCTGTCCGATCGCAAGGAATTCGAAACCGAATACGCGCCCCTGTGCCAGGCCGAGAATATCGGCGTCGTCAACTACTATTCGCTGGCGGCAGGGTTCCTCACCGGCAAATACCGGTCGCTCGATGATGCGGACAAGAACCCGGCGCGCGGCGGGCGCCTCAAGCGCTATCTCGACGCGCGTGGCCTGCGGATTCTGGCCGCGCTCGATACCGTGACGAAACGCCATAAGGCCACCGATGCGCAGGTAGCGCTGGCCTGGCTGATCGGCCGCCCGCAGGTGACGGCGCCGATTGCGTCGGCGACCAGCGTCAAACAGATCCAAGAGTTGATGAAAGCGCCGACGTTGAACCTAACCGCCGAGGACCTCGCGGCGCTCGATCAAGCGAGTGGCTAGCGTTTCAGCCAGGGCTTCTCGGCGACGGCCTGCTTCACCGCATCGACGACGCCTTCCGGCGGTCCTTCCATTTGCATCATGAGCGATTTGCCGGTCTCCAGCAGGCTCTTGAGCCCCGACATGATCTTCGGCCAGCCGGTCTGTCGGCCCTTGAGGATCGCCTCCGGCACATCCCAGGAATGGGCCTCCGTCATCGTCATTTTCACGCTCTGTCCGGACGGCTCGATCTCGTAGCTGACCAGGCATTCCGGCAATTCGCCGAAACCGCCCATGCCCTCGATCAACCACGTGCAGGCAAACCGGTGCGGCGGCGACCAGTCGACTACCTCGCCTTTCATGTGAACGCGGCCATCTGGATAGAGCATACGGAACGCGCCGCCGGTCTTCGGCTCGACATCGATCGAGAAGCCGAAGAAATATTGCCTGGTGAACGCGGGATCGGTCAGCGCCTGCCACACCCGCTCGGGCGTGGCAGCGATGTAGGTCACGTAAACCGTCTTCGGCTTGAATTTCGCGACATCGACCATGCTGGCACCTTACTTGAACGCGATATCGCCGGTCTCGAGCAGCGACTTGAGGTTTGCCATCACCTTCGGCCAGCCGCCGGACACCGCCTCGGCGAATTTCGGACCCGCAGTTTCGTGGTTGATCGTGAGCTTGACCGCCTTACCACCGAAATCCGGATAATAGTCGGCCATTTCAATTTCCATCGTGCAACGCGACCAGCCTTCCGCCTTGAGTTCCGGCTTGAACTCGTTGCGCCAGCGGATCACCAGGCGCTTGTTCGGCACGGCTTCGAGAATTTCCCCAGTGTCGGCGGTGCGGCCATCCTCGAACTTCAGCGCCCAGGACGAGCCCGGCTTGAAGTCGCTTTCGGCGGTGATACCGAACCAGAACTTCCTGATCGTCTGCGGGTCGGTCAACGCCGCCCATACCTTCTCCGGTGTCGTGCGGATATAGGTGACGTAAACGAAATTCGGCTTGCTCATCGTTACTCTCCTGTGCCTTCTTCCAACGCTTTTTTCATGTCGCTGAGGGCCTGAAGCCGCCCTCGTTCGAATTTCCCGATCCAGCGCTCGCCGATTTCGTGGATCGGCACTGGATTGAGGTAGTGCAGTTTCTCGCGTCCCCGCCGCAGCGTGGCGACGAGATTGGCCTCTTCCAAAATCGCCAGATGCTTACTGACCGCCTGCCGCGTCATGTCGAGACGCGCGCAGAGATCGTTCAACGTTTGGCCGTTGTCGGCGCGCAGCCGGTCGAGCAGTTCTCGCCGGCTGGCGTCGGCCAATGCCCGGAACACGGCGTCCAAACTGTCGGGGCTGACATTGGCCTTGGCATCTTTCATAACGACAATATGCAACCTTTTGGTTGCCTGTCAAGGCATAAAAACAACGCCGCCGGTTGCGCCGTTCGCGCGGCTACTGGTTGACGCAGCTGCCGATGTAGGCGCTGGGATTGCTGCCGGCGGCGCCGATTTGCGGCGCATAGATGCCGGCCTGATGCGCGCAACGAACCGCGCGGTCTTGTCCCGTCTCGGAGCGCCCGACATCGAGATTGGGCAATGCACGGCCGGTCAGCGGCTCGACGCCGTAAGGCTGCACAGTGCGCAGGCTTGGCCGCGCCGTGATCGGCGCATCCGCCCGAAAATGATCTGGCTTCGGCAGAGCGGTGGGATAGACCGGATTGGACGACCCGCGACGCCGCGCTTTCAGTTTCGAATAGTCGGGCTTCGCATCGAGCGGCCGCCACGCCCTGAAGCGATCGTCACCGCGGCGCGGTTCAGGCTTCATGATGTTATAGGGATCGTCTGTCGACGCCGCATGCGATAGCGCCGGGGCGAGAAGGGCCACAACGATCAGGCTAGCGCGCAACGTCATGGTCATCACCTTAAAAACGCCGCCCCGCCTGCTTTGGTTCTAGTCCTCGTCCGGCGCGTCCTCGATCGGATCGTAGCGCTTGGGGTCG
>JAFAQJ010000241.1 GCA_019246455.1 Pseudolabrys sp. | reverse complement strand
CAGAACAGCAAGATGGACGGCATCTTCCAGCGTGGGCTACACGAGTTCATTGGCGAATTCATCGCCGAAAATAACCGCCTCGGCTCGGCTATTACCGAGCAATTCCTGGTATAGAGCGCCTCCCTCCCCGGCTTGCGCCGCGCACGGCGGACAAGCCACCATCCCCGCTGCCATGCGTATCCACATCGCGCACGCGACGACCTACCGCTACGACACGCCGCCGAACGGCGTGACGCAAACATTGCGTCTGACGCCGCGCAATTTCGACGGCCAGTACGTGGTGGACTGGCGGATCGAGCTCTCCGGCGATTGCCAGCTCCATCAACACGAAGACGCGTTCGGCAATATCGCCCACACCTTCACCGCAGAGGGACCATTCCGCGAGCTCCAGGTGAGCGTCGACGGGGTGGTGGAAACCCAAGACACGCACGGCGTTATTTCTGGAGCACTCGAGCGTTTTCCTCCGACTTTGTTCTTGCGCGACACGCCGTTAACGGCCGTGGACAAGGACATCATCGCTTTTGCCGAAGGCTCGCATGAAGCCGCGGGCCGGACCGCGAATTCGCTCGCGGTGCTCCATCAGTTGTTGGGCGATCTGCATCGCGAGATCAAATTCGATCCCGACCCGACGCACAGCGCGACGACCGCGGCCGAAGCCTTCGCGCTGCGGCGCGGCGTCTGTCAGGACATTAGTCACATCTACATCGCGGCCGCGCGTTATCTCGGATACCCCGCGCGTTATATCGGCGGCTATTTCCACCGCGCCGATGGCGTCACCGCGCAGGAAGCCGGACACGCCTGGACCGAAATCTGGCTCGATACGTTGGGCTGGGTGGCGTTCGATCCGACCAACGGCATCAGCGCCACCGATGCGCATGTTCGCGTCGCCGTGGGACTCGATTATCTCGGCGCGGCGCCGGTGCGCGGCACCCGCTATGGCGGCGCGGGCGAAACATTATCTGTGGCGGTCACGGTGGCACAGGCTCAGCAATGACCTTGACGTTGCCGGATACGCCGCCCGCTCGCTATAACGAGGCGGTTCGTTTCTTTGGGTTGGGAAGGCCATGACCTATTGCTGCGGGATTCTGGTGCGTGACGGACTGGTGCTGATCGCCGACACGCGAACCAATGCCGGCCTCGACAATATTTCCACGTTCCGCAAGCTGCACGTCTACAATGAGCCCGGCGACCGGGTGATGGCGATCGCTTCCTCGGGCAATCTATCGCTTGCGCAATCGGTGCGCTCGACGCTCAACGAGGGCATCGAAAACCCCGAGACTGGCGCGCGCGAAACGTTGCTCAATGCGCCGACGATGTTCCAGGCGGCCCAGCGCATCGGCGTAGCCATCCGCCTGGTGCAAAAAGTCGAGGGCACGGCGCTCGAAGCGGCCGAGGTCGACCACGACGTCGCATTTTTATTCGGCGGTCAGATCAAGGGCGAACCGCTGCGCCTTTTCATGATCTATTCGGCCGGCAATTTCATCGAATGCACGACCGACACGCCCTATCTGCAGATCGGTGAGCACAAATACGGCAAGCCTGTGCTCGACCGCGCGATCCGCTTCGACACCGATCCCTATGACGCCCTCAAGATCGGCCTGATCTCGATGGACTCGACGATGCGCTCGAACCTGGGCGTTGGGCTGCCGATCGACGTTCTCGTTGTGCGGCGCGACATTTATAATCCAGAGTTAAATTATCGTATCGAACCGGGCGAACCTTACTTCCAGGACCTGCGCGAGCGCTGGTCGGGAGCACTGCGCGCTGCCCATATCGCCATTCCTCGTCCACCCTACCGCACCCAAACCTGAGCCAAGTTCCGCGGTTTACCCTCGATTAATGCCAGTTCGTGATTGGGCATTTCGAGAGGTAACGGGAGAGCGATTGGCAAGATTTTCCCACTAGTTTCCGGCCCGAAAAGCCCGGGGAAGGCTGCTAACAGGGGAAACGATCTTGCTGGCACGTGATCGTGCGCACCAGCCTGAAGGACGGCAATACACCAGCTGGGACCGCGCTCGGTTGAGCGTCGTGGTTCCGGTCGGCGTGATTGTCGCGGTGGCGATTGTGTGCATCGTCGTCGCGGTGCTCTCGTCGGCGCAACGCGCCGACGATGTTGCAGCCGAGCAGGAACGTCAGGTGCTCAGCCGTGCGCTATCGCGGCAAAGCGCGCGCGTGTTGCACGAACTCGCGAGCGTCACGGAATCGGACGATGCCACCCGCAACATTCGCGACCATTTCGATCCGGCCTGGGTCGATCAACACGTCGGGCAGCGGTTGCAGGGGTTCTTCGATCACGACTACGTCTTCGTGGTCGACGGCAACGAACATCTGCTTTATTCGGCGGTCGGCCGCCAGCCTGCCGATCCCGCTCTCTATGAAAACGCGCGCGCCTATCTGGGCTCGCTGATCGCCTATGTCCACGGACGCGATGTCCTGTTGCCGGGCGCCGTTAAAGCCGACGGCGATGGCGCCGCAGCCGGCGCGCACGGGCGCACGGCGCTGATCCAATCCTTCATGGGGCGACCTGCGCTCGTGGCCGCTCTTGCAGTTGGTGCCGATCCCAAAGACGCGGCCATCGACGCATGGGCGCCCGTCGCCATCTCGATCAAATTCATCGACCGCGGTGCGTTGACAATTCTCGCGACGACCCTGCACCTCGAACGCCTGCGCATTGTCGACGACGACGAAATGTCGTCCAGTGACGCGACGTTTGCCATCCTCGATGGTAACCAGCATGCCGTTGCGCGTTTCGCCTGGACGCCGCGGAAGCCCGGCGCAGAGATCGTCAACAGCGTCGTGCCTTTCGTTGCCGTTGCGCTCGCCGGTTTTGCACTGCTCGCCGCATTCGTGCTCGGCTATATGCGCCGCACCGCGGCGGCGATCGCGGCCGGCGAAGGTCGATTGCGCCATCTCGCGATGCACGATCCGCTCTGCGGCTTGCCCAACCGCATCTATTTCGGCGAACGCCTCGAAGCCACGATCGAGGACGTCAAGGCCGGCGGCTCTAATGCGGCGGTGTTCTACATCGACCTCGACCACTTCAAGGAAGTCAATGACACGATGGGCCATCCGGCCGGCGATGAGTTGATCCGCAACGTGACGCTGCGCCTGTCGCGCGCGCTGCGCGAAAACGACCTCGTCGCGCGGCTCGGCGGTGACGAATTTGCGGTGATCTCGCGCGTCGGCACCGACCAGAACCTCGTCATGGATATCGCTCAGCGCATCATCTCGACGCTGTGCGCGCCCTACTCGATCAACAAGCAGAGCATCGTGATCGGCGCCTCGATCGGCATCGCGATCATCGACAAGAATTGCGGCGTCGCTGCCGACATCATGCGCTACGCCGACATGGCGCTCTATCGCGCCAAGAACGAAGGCCGCAACCGCGCCTGCATCTACGACACGCTGATGGATGCCGATCTATCGAGCCGCAAATTGCTCGAATCCGATTTGCGTCGCGCCATTGAAAACAACGAACTGCGGTTGCTGTACCAGCCGATCGTCAACAACAGCGGTGAAACCGTGCTGGGCGTCGAAGCCCTGTGTCGCTGGACCCACCCACAGCGCGGCGAAGTGCCACCGAGCGAATTCATTCCGGTCGCCGAACATAGCGGCTTGATCATCGAGCTCGGCGAATGGGTGCTGCGCCGCGCCTGCACCGACGGCAAGGCCTGGCCGAAGCTTACGGTGGCCGTGAACGTCTCGCCGCTGCAATTCCGCCGCCTCGACTTCGTACCCATGGTCGAGCGCATTCTCGCCGAAACCGGTTTTGACCCGGCGCGGCTCGAGCTTGAGCTCACCGAAAGCACGTTGATCGGCAACATTGAAACCGCCGAAGCCGCGATGCGACGCCTCAAGGCGCTCGGCGTGCGCCTTGCGCTCGACGATTTCGGCACGGGCTATTCGAGCTTGCTCTATCTGCGGCGCTTCCCGTTCGACAAGCTCAAGATCGACCGTAGCTTCGTCCTGAGCATCGAAAAGGGGTCGGATGCCGCCGCGATCGTCCATGCCATCGTCAGCCTCGGCCGCGGCCTCGGCATGAAGGTGACGGCGGAGGGCGTCGAAACCGCCGACCAGCAGCTATTCCTGCGCGCCGCTGGCGTGCATTTCATGCAGGGCTACCGTTTCGGCAAAGCGGTCGATCCTTCCGACATTACCGCACGCCTGGAAACCCCGCCCTCAAAGGAAAGCCTGAGCACGCGCGCCGCGCTCGCCGGCTAGGCCCTGCCCCGGTGGCGGGGCTTCGCTTTTGTGATATTGGCGACCTTCCTAATGTCGCGTTGAGGGAAGGAAAAACGCCAATGGCAACGTCTAATAAAATCGCGCTGGTGACGGGAGCTGGAACCGGGGTCGGCCGCGCCGTCGCGCTGGCGCTCGCGAAGGCCGGTTACAATCTCGTGCTGGCCGGCCGCCGCCAGGAGCCGCTCGACAATGTCGCGGCTGAAATCAACAAGATCGGGCAGCAGGCCTTGGCGGTTTCGACCGACGTCTCCGAACGCGATTCGATTTTGGCTCTGTTTGCCAAGGTGAAATCGAGCTTTGGCCGCCTCGACGTGCTCTTCAACAATGCCGGCATTGGAGCACCGCCGGTGCCGCTCGAAGACCTGCCGTTCGAAACCTGGAAAAAGGTGGTCGATACCAACCTGACCGGCATGTTCCTGTGCACTCAGGAAGCTATCAAGATCATGAAGAGCCAGTCGCCGCGCGGCGGCCGCATCGTCAACAACGGCTCGATTTCGGCGCACGCACCGCGGCCCTATTCGGTCGCCTACACCTCGACCAAGCATGCGGTCACCGGCCTGACGAAGTCGGCCAGCCTCGATTGCCGCCAGTACGACATCGCCGTCGGTCAGGTCGATATCGGCAACGCCATCACGCCGATGACCGCGCGCATGGCGGAAGGCGAAGGCGTGCTGCAGCCTAATGGCACCAAGATGCTCGAGCCGCGCATGGATGCGACGGCAGTGGGCGACGCCGTCGCCTATATGGCAAGCTTGCCACTCGATGCCAACGTGCTGTTCATGACAGTGATGGCGACCAAGATGCCATTCGTCGGCCGCGGCTAGGCGGAAACAGCGCGTGTCGATCGTCGAGGCATTGCACGAGTGGCATGAGTTTTACGTCATGGTGGGCGGTGCCGCCGCCGTGCTGCTCGGTCTCTTGTTCGTCGCCGCCTCGCTTGGCGAAGGGCTGACCAGCCGGAAAAGTCAGGCAATGACGCGGATGTTCATGAGTCCGATCGTCATCCATTTCTCCAGTGTACTGTTCATCTGTACAATCGGAGTTATCCCGCCGCACCGGCCGCTATTTTTTTCCGCGATTATTGGCGCAACCGGGTTAGCGGGCACCGTGGTTTCGATCGTCATCAGCGTTCGGCTTTTCAATATCTGGCAGGACCATTCGGACCATCTAGCCTACGGGTTGGTACCTGTGGTCGGTTATCTTCTGGTGTTCGCCGCCGCGATCATGATGGCGACTAAAAACGAGCTCAGTCTGGACGTCCTGGCCGCCGGCATTCTGACGTTGCTTTTGGTCAATATCCGCAACGTCTGGGACTTGACCCTGGCGATGGTGCGACGGCGCGGGAGGCGGCGCAAAAATTAGGACGCGAGCGTCACTTTTACAGAGATGCCGGTCCTGATCTTGACGAGCATCTTCACGTCGCCGAGCGCCCTGGCGAAGACATTGCACGGGCTTGCCAAACGCGTCTCGCCGTCTTTGCTAATGGGTGTGCGGCCAAAGCCGATGGCGATCGAGGGGCCGTCAGGCCAATAAGCGATTTCGCCCGGCGTCACGACGGAGCGCGCGTCTTTCTCGCGCGGCACGTCGACTGGAATATCGAAATAGACTTCTTCGCCCCAAGTGAGAGCCGAGGACGATAGCGGCAAAGCCGCTGCTATGGCTTTGGCGGTTGGGGTGTCGAGCAATTTGGCATCGAGCGTGAGG
>JAFAQJ010000361.1 GCA_019246455.1 Pseudolabrys sp. | reverse complement strand
ACGTGCTATGCGATCATCCATTTGTCGCTCGCATGTTGCATGGAATTGCCGCCGCAGATTGTAACCCATTGAGACGTAATGAGAACGATTGCGACACACTGCGACATGAAAAAGGGGCCTAGCAAGTAGCTAAGCCCCTGATTCATTGGCGACCCCGGCAGGATTCGAACCTGCGACCCCCAGCTTAGAAGGCTGGTGCTCTATCCGGCTGAGCTACGGGGTCGACGCGCTGAGGTTTACCCGGACCCCGGCATCGTGAAAAGGTGCGCTCCCTAAGGGGACACAACAACGCCGTTTCGCCACGATGGCCGGGACCGACATCGCTCCATTGAACAGCCGCGAGCTGGTGCGGCTTTACCGCACGGGCGGGCTGTCGCCGGTCGAGGTGGCGCGCGATGTGCTCGCGCGCATCGAGGAGGCGGCGGCGTTCAACGCCTTCATGCCGCTCCGGGCCGAATTGACGATCGAGATGGCCCGCGCCTCGGAGGCGCGCTGGAAAGCGGGATCGCCGCTCTCCGAGATCGACGGCGTACCGGCGACGGTGAAGGACAACATCGTCGCCAAGGACTGGCCGACGCGACGCGGCTCGCGCACCACAAGCGACAAGCCGGCCGACTACGACGCGCCCGCGGTGGCGCGGCTGCGCGAGGCGGGCGCGGTCATCGTCGGCAAGACAGCGTTGCCGGAACATGGCTGGATCGGCGTATGCCATTCGCCGCTCACCGGCATCACCCGGAATCCGTGGGACGCTCAACGCACGCCGGGCGGTTCGACCGGCGGCGGCGCGGTCGCGGCGTTGTTGGGATTGGGGCGTTTGCATCTCGGCACCGACGGGGCCGGGTCGCTGCGCATCCCGGCCGCGTTCACCGGCGTCGTCGGGATGAAACCGACCGTCGGCACAGTTCCGGTTTACCCAGCGTCCCCGCTGGGCGACCTGTCGCATCACGGACCGGTCGCGGCGAGTGTCGAGGAGGCCGCGCAGGTCCTGTCGTTCATTACAAAACCCGACCAACGCGATCTCCGGGCAGTGCAGGGGCCCGACCATCCCCGAGCTTTCGATCATGAGGCCGGTGTACGCGGAGTCCGGGTCGCCTATGTGGCGCGGTTCGGCGGCCATGCGGTGGACCCCGAGACCGCGGCGATCACCGGCCGGGCAGCCGATATTCTGACCGGGCAAGGTGCGATTATCACAGAAGAAACCCTGAACATCGGCGAGCAGGCGCGGAACATCATCCGGCCGCTGTGGTGGTCGGCGGCCCGCGCCATCGTCAGCGCCGTGCCGGAAGAGCTGCAGGATCAAATAGATCCGGGGTTACGCCGGATCGCCGAGGCCGGTTGGAAGTTCACCGCGGCCGATTACATCGGCGCCATGGTCGCGCGGTCGGACTTGTACGGCGCCATCCTTGGGTTCATGCAGCGCTACGACCTGATTATTTCGCCGGCCATGCCGATTCCGGCCTTCGAGGCCGGCCTTGAGGCCCCGAGGGAAGGTTACGGCGACGATTGGATCGAATGGTCGCCCTACACCTATCCGTTCAACCTGACGGGCCAGCCGGCTGCCTCCGTCCCCTGCGGTTTGACGTCCGGCGGGCTGCCAGTGGGATTGCAGATCGTCGGTTCGCGCTACGGGGACGAGCTGGTGCTGCGCGCGGCACACGCTATCGAACGTGATCGGCTGATGCCGGCATTCATTGCCAGAAAAACAAGCTAATCCAGTATGTTAGCTAATGAGGCTAACTTGCTTGATGTATTAGATGAGAATTTGATTCCAGGGGTCTGACAATGAAGCGCGTCGGACGCTCGCTCGAACGCGATGGCTGCGATGGCTGGTCGCCACGCCCTCGACACCATTTCGGCGTGACCTGATAGTGCGGTTGTCGCCTCCGGGGAGGGAGAACTTCCAATGGTTCCGTCGGTTCGCGCCGGCCTGTTTGCCGCGCTCGCTCTTGTTGCCTTCGCGGCCTACGCGGACGAAAAAGCCTTCAGACGCCCCAATCTCGACGACTCGGCGATCAAGCTCGAAGCCCAGATCAAGATCGACGCTGGCGCTGTCACGAAACCGGCGGCGCAGTTGCGCACAGACGCGGCCGCGGCTTTCCAGAAGAACGACCTGCGCAGCGGCATGATGATCCTCGGTCAGGTCGTCGCCGCCGAGCCGAATGACGCCGCCTCATGGCTGCGCCTCGCCCGCACCGTGTCCCAGATCCGGCCGCGCGATGACAAGGAAAGGATCCTGTTCCTCGATCGTGCCGCGACCGCCGCCTACATCGCTTATCAGCGCGCGACCAATAAAAATGACGAAGCCGATGCACTCGCTCTGCTGGGCCGCATGTTGGCCGACCGTCAGGAATGGCGTCCGTCGCTCGACGCGATGCGCACCGCGCTCGATATCCGCGAAGTGGCCGATCTACGCGGTCAATACGAACGACTGCGGGTCGATCACGGCTTCCGTATGCTCGATTATTCGATCGACTCCGACGCGATATCGCCGCGCGCCTGCTTCCAGTTCTCGGAAAACCTCCCGGCCAAGGGCGTCGATTTCGCCCCGTTCGTGTCGCTCGCCGGCGTCGACAAACCTGCGATCTCCGTTAGCGAACGGCAGCTCTGTGTCGAAGGCCTCAAACACGGCGAGCGTTACGCCGTCACGCTACGCGCCGGTCTGCCGTCAACAGTGCGCGAGACGCTGGCGAGGACCACGGAATTGGGCATTTACGTGCGCGATCGCAAGCCGTTCGCGCGCTTTGCCGGCAAGTCCTACGTGCTGCCGCGCACCGGGCAGCGCGGCATTCCGGTGCTGAGCGTCAATACCGACGCCGTCGCCATCGACCTTTATCGCGTCGGCGACCGCAATCTGATCGACACGGTATTGGGCGAGCAGTTTCAGCGCAGTCTCTACCGCTATCAGGCCGACCAGCTCGGTCAGGAACGCGGCGCCAAAGTCTGGAGCGGAGAGCTCGCGGTCGAACAAAAGCTAAACACCGAGGTCACAACCGCATTTCCTGTTTCTACAGCGGTCGGCGATCTCACGCCGGGTGTCTATGTGATAACAGCCCAGCCGAAAGGGACTGTCGGTGGCGAGTACGAACAACTCGCCACCCAGTGGTTCATCGTTTCCGATCTCGGCCTGACGGCCTACACGACGCCAAACGGCATCGATGTTTTCGTGCATTCGCTGGCGAGTGCCGATCCGAAGGGCCTTACCGAAGTGCGGCTGATGGCACGCAATAATGAGGTGCTCGCCACCAAGCGCACCGATGGTTACGGCTTCACTCACTTCGACGCTGGCTTGGCGCGCGGCGAGGGCGGTTTGGCGCCCGCCGCCATCGTCGCGTCGGAACGCGGTGATTACGCCTTCCTCAATCTGAAGTCGCCGGCGTTCGATCTCTCCGATCGCGGCGTCACCGGGCGTCCGGTCCCGGCAGGACTTGATGCCTTCGTCTACACGGAACGTGGCGTTTATCGTTCCGGCGAAACAGTGCAGATCACGACGCTGCTGCGCGACGCGAGGGGTGTGGCCGCGCTCAACGTGCCGCTCACTTTGGTCGTCGAACGACCTGATGGCGTCGAATACAAACGCGTCACGGTTGCGGATCAAGGACTCGGCGGACGCAGCCTCTCGATCCCGCTCGTCGCTTCGGCATCGAGCGGGACCTGGCGCGTGCGCGCCTATACCGATCCAAAAAGCGCGGCGGTGGGCGACGTCACGTTCATGGTCGAGGACTATGTGCCCGACCGCCTCGAATTCGACCTTAAGTCGGACGTGAGTGCGATGCCGCGCTCCGGCAACGCGCAAGTCGGCGTCGAGGGACGTTTCCTTTACGGCGCGCCGGCATCGAACCTCGATCTGGAAGGCGAGGTGACGATCGCCGCCGCGAAAGAGCGTGCCGGGTTTCCCGGCTACACGTTCGGGCTTTCCGATGAAGATGTGGAGGCCGTCCAACAGCCGCTGAATGATTTGCCGCAAACCGACGCGGCGGGCAAAGCCACATTTCCGTTGCGGTTGGAGAAGCTGCCCGACACGACGCGACCGCTGACGGCCGATATTATGGTGCGACTTGCCGAGTCCGGTGGCCGTGCCGTGGAACGCAAGCTTTCGCTTCCGGTCGCCGCGTCCGGGCCGATGATTGGCGTCAAGCCCACATTCAATGGTCGATCGTTGGGTGACGGCGAGAACGCGGCATTCGACGTTGTGATGGTCGGTGCCGACGGCAAACTGAGCACGCGCAACGCCCTGCGTTATGAGTTGTTGCGCGTCGAGTCACGCTATCAGTGGTATCGCCAGAACGGCCGGTGGGAATTCGAGCCGGTCAAGACGACGTCGCGCGTCGCGGACGGCACAGTCGACGTGGCCGACAAGCCGGCGCGGCTGTCGTTGCCGGTGAAATGGGGGCGCTACCGGCTCGAAGTCTCGACCGGCGAGTCGAATGGTCCGGTCACGTCGGTCAATTTCGATTCCGGTTTCTACGCGGATTCGAGCGCAGACACGCCGGACCTTTTGGAAATGGCGCTCGACAAGCCGGACTACAAGCCGGGCGACGTCATTAACGTTTCGCTCACCGCGCGCGCTGCCGGCCAGATCACTCTGGCCGTTTTCACCGACAAGCTGGTGGCGACCGCGACGCAGACGGTGAAAGCGCCAGGTGCCGTCTCGATGTCGATGAAAGTCGGCAAGGATTGGGGCACGGGCGCCTATCTTGTCGCGACCTTGCGCCGCCCGCTCGACGCTGCCGCGCAACGCATGCCGGGCCGCGCCATCGGGCTTCAGTGGTTTGCCATCGACCGCGCGTCTCACACCGTTTCGCTTGATGTCAGTTTGCCAGCGACGATCCGGCCGAACACCACATTGACCATTCCGATGAAGCTTGGCGGTCTCGCCAGCGGCGAGGAGGCGCGGCTTGTCGTTGCCGCCGTCGACGTCGGCATTCTTAATTTGACCAATTATAAGCCGCCGGCGCCGGATGACTATTATCTGGGACAGCGCCGCCTCTCGACCGAAATCCGCGATCTCTACGGCCAGCTGATCGACGGCATGCAAGGCGCAGCGGGTAAAATCCACAGCGGGGGCGACGCGGCTGGCGCGGAATTGTCGGGCTCGCCGCCAACGCAACCGCCGCTCGCGCTTTATTCGGGCATTGTCACCGTCGGTAAGGACGGCACGGCGCAGGTTAAGTTCGATATTCCCGATTTCGCCGGTACCGCTCGCGTGATGGCGGTGGCATGGACCAAGGACAGGGTTGGCAAGTTTACCGGCGATATCGTGATCCGCGATCCGGTTGTCCTCACGGCGACAGTGCCGCGGTTCATGCGCACCGGCGATAAGGCGACCTTGCAGCTCGAATTTGACAACGTCGAGGGGCCGGCCGGTGATTTCAACATCAAGGTGGCGACCGATGGGACGATCAAGGC
>JAFAQJ010000356.1 GCA_019246455.1 Pseudolabrys sp. | reverse complement strand
TCCGGCGGGAGCGTCACTGTCTCGAGCGTGCCCTCGTCGATCAGTCCATCGATCACGCCGGCACTCACGCCCGCTTCATGCGCGGCCTCGCCTTTGGTCCGCACCAGCCCGTCTTCGAAAAGCCGGATCACGCGCCCGCGTGCCGCGGTCATCCGCGCCGGCGGCGGACCGGCCTTACGCACCGCGACGCGCTCGCGTCCAGGACCGAGATGCTCGCCCATGCGCAACGTCATGCGCAGCACCATACCGCGCGAGGCGAGCGTGTAATTCGATACCCAATCGACGAATGAGCGTAGTTCGACTTTCAGGGCCGGAACGTCGAGCTTGAGATCGATATCCTTGAGCCGGTTGTGCAGGCCCGGCCGCGCGGTGCCCTCGCCCCACACCACGCCCATCGTTTCGCGCGCGCCGAGCGGCACGGCGACGACGTCGCCGGGCGCAACGTCGAGCCCCGCGGGAACGCGGTAGCTGTAGGCCTGGTCGAGTGCGACCGGCACCAGAATGTCGACGATGCGGGTACTCATGGCTCGATGTGGCCCGATTCCGGCCGCTTAAGGAAGGGTGAAGGAACGCCTGCCAAGCTTGCCTATATGGATCGCGCATTCGCCGCCGCAACTGATGTCCGCGCCGAAATCGAGCATTGGCTCGCTTATCTCGGCGCCGAGCGGCGCATGTCCGGCAAGACACTCGAAGCCTACGGGCGTGATGTCGGGCAATTTCTCAATTTTCTCACCGGGCATCTCGGCCAAGCACCGAATTTGAAGGACTTGGCCGCGCTGACACCGCAAGACGTGCGCGCTTTCATGGCGTCGCGCCGCGCCGATGGTGCCGGCAGCCGCACCTTGGTGCGCTCGCTCGCCGGCGCGCGTTCTTTCGCGAGATTTTTGGAGCGAAACGGCAAGGGCAAAGTCGGCGCGTTGTCCGCGGTGCGAGCGCCGAAAGTCGCCAAAACTCTGCCGAAGCCGCTCGCGATCGCGAGCGCACGACAATTGTCCGACGTCGATCTGCGCGCCGGCGAGGAACGCGAACCGTGGATTTTTGCGCGTGACGCTGCCGTGCTGGCGTTGCTCTACGGCTCCGGTCTTCGCATTTCCGAAGCCCTCGGTTTGCGCCGCAAGGATGTGCCGGCACCCGGCGCGGGCGATACCCTTATCATCACCGGCAAAGGCAACAAGCAGCGCATGGTGCCGGTGCTGCCGCAAGTGCTGGCGCTGATCGAAGATTACGCCAAGCTCTGCCCGCACGATCTGGCGCGCGACGATCTGATTTTCCGTGGCGCCAAGGGCGGACCTTTGTCACCACGCCTCGTGCAACTGGCGATGGCACGGCTGCGCGGCGCGCTGGGGTTGCCGGACACGGCAACACCCCACGCGCTGCGGCATTCTTTCGCAACGCATCTTCTGGCGCGCGGCGGCGACCTGCGCGCGATCCAGGAATTGCTCGGCCACGCCTCGCTCTCGACGACGCAAATCTATACTGCGGTCGACAGCGAACGGTTACTCGAGGCCTATCGCAGCGCGCATCCGCGGGCCTAGTCGTTATGCGGGGCTTGCGCGCCCAGCCGCTTCGCTCCATCGTAACATCCAAAGATGGGGGCGGGCGATGTCACACGAATCTCTTGAGCATCACGAACACGCCGAACACGCGGCGCACGGCGGCAACAAGCCGATTGCACTGCTGATTTCGGTGCTGGCGCTGTTCCTCGCCTTCTCCGAGACACTCGGCAAAAGCGCGCAGACCGAAGGTATCAGCCTGAATATCAAGGCGTCCGACACCTGGAATTTCTTCCAGGCCAAGACGATCCGGCAGACCGCGATACGCACCGCAGCCGAAGGTCTCGATACGCAGATCGCCGCGGTCAGCGACCCGACGGTGAAAGCAGCGATGACCAAGCAGAGCGAAGCGTGGAGAGCGACCGTCACGCGCTATGAATCCGACCCGAAGGAAAAAGACGGCCGCAAGGAATTACGCCACCAAGCCGAAGAGTATGAGCACGAGCGCGACACGCAGCTTGCGCGCTACCATCATTACGAAGTCGCGTCCGCGGCATTCCAGATTGGCATCGTGCTCGCCTCGGCCACCATCATCACCGGCATGATGGTGCTGTCATGGTTGGCGATCGGATTGGGCGGTGTCGGCCTTGCCTTCATGGCGATCGGCATGTGGGCGCCGCACGCCGTTCATATCGTTTAGCTGCTCAAATGCCTGGTGCCCGGCGGCGCTGCCGGATCAGGCGGCGCAACAGCCGCACCGCGCGCGAGGGCTGCAACAGCCACAAATAGCGCCGTAGCTGCACCTTGAGCGGCTCGACCTGCTCGTTGGCCCAGTCGCGCGCCAGCAACATGGCCTCGTAGAATTTCTCGAACCATTTCATCTGCAACAGCTTGTCGCGCGTCACGTCGAACATGAAGGCGAGCACGCCGACACCGATCACCTTGGCGGCGGCGAGGAATGCGATGGCGATCAGCCAGTTGCCACTCGAGATCGCCCAGAACTCGACGAACTTCAGCGGCACCAGAATGAGCAACAGCGGCACGATGAACACGACGAGGCTGGCGCGCGGCGAGAGATGCTCGATCCTGGTTTTGACGGCGGCCCTGAACTTCCGCCACGGAATAAGGTCGACGATCCACGCAATGACCGGCTCGACGTGATCCCACAACGACGCTTCGATCAAGAAGACGACGGCAAGGAGAATCCAGAGCGGACGGATCAACCAGCGGCGCATATTGTTATGTAGTCGCGTGAACGGCCCGAAATAAGACCACAAAACCGCCGGTCACGAGCGTACCCGGCCA
>JAFAQJ010000208.1 GCA_019246455.1 Pseudolabrys sp. | reverse complement strand
AGGCAATCTCGAATTTGCTGCATGCCGAGCGCGGCGACGTTACCAAGGGCTCGATCCTATTCGAGGGCACCGAGGTGCAGGATCTATCGCCGAACGAGCTGGTACGGCGCGGTTGCATCCAGGTGATGGAAGGGCGCTATTGCTTCGGCCATCTCACCATCGAGGAAAATCTGTTGACCGGCGCCTTCACGCGCAAGGACGGTCGCGCCGCGGTGCGCGCCGACCTCGACCTGGTCTATCGCTATTTCCCCCGGCTCGCCGAGCGCAAGAGTTCGATGGCGGGCTACACCTCCGGCGGCGAGCAGCAGATGTGCGCGATCGGCCGCGCGCTCATGTCGCGGCCAAAGATGATCCTGCTCGACGAGCCGTCGATGGGACTGGCGCCACAGATCGTCGAGGAGATTTTCGAAATCGTGAAGGATTTGAATGCCAAGGAGGGCGTGTCGTTTTTGCTCGCCGAGCAAAATACCAACATGGCGCTCAAATACGCGCGTTACGGCTATATCCTTGAGAACGGTCGTGTGGTGATGGACGGCGAGGCCAAGGCGCTGATCGAGAACGAGGACGTCAAGGAATTCTACCTCGGCGTCGCCGAAGGCAAGCGCAAGTCGTTCCGCGAAGGCAAGCACTACCGCCGCCGCAAGCGGTGGCTGACTTAACGCACGCGACGCAATGACCGAACACTACGACGCGCTGGAAACCCGCGAGCCAATCTTGCGCGAACGCGAGCTGTTCCTGCATCTGCCGCAGTTCCTGGCGCATGCGATGCTGGCGCCCGGCTGGGCCGCGCATCTCAAAGGCATCGATCCGAAAGCAGTGGATGCGCGCCCCGTGCTGGCGAAGTTGCCGCTGCTGCGCAAATCGGCGTTGCCGGCCCTACAAAAGGAAAACCCGCCGTTCGGCGGACTCACCGTGACACCGATCAGTAAATTGCGCCGGGTGCAAGTCTCGCCCGGCCCGATTTTCGAGCCGGAAGGTGAAACCCAGGACTATGCCGGCGTCGCGCGCGCCTTGTTCGCGACCGGCGTGCGATCGGGGGATGTTCTGCACAATTCATTTTCCTACCATTTGACGCCAGGCGCGTGGATGTTCGATGCGGCGGCCGCGGCGCTGGGCTGCGCGGTCATTCCCGGCGGCATTGGCAATACCGAGCAGCAGGTCGAGACCATCGCGCATCTGCGTCCCTCGGCTTATTCCGGCACCCCTGATTTTCTCAAGACGCTGCTCGATACGGCGACGAAAATCGGAAAAGACGTCTCTTGCCTGAAACGGGCGCTGGTGTCGGGTGCCGCGCTGCCAGCTTCGCTGCGCGTCGAATTCGACGCGCGTGGCATCAACGCGCTGCAATGCTACGCCGCCGCCGAAGTCGGCGTTATTGCCTATGAAAGCCAACCGCGTGACGGCCTGATCGTCAACGAGAACGTCATTGTCGAGATTGTGCGCCCCGGCACCGGAGATCCGGTCGCCGAAGGCGAGGTCGGCGAGGTGGTCGTAACCACATTCAATCCTGATTATCCGATGATCCGGTTGGCTACCGGCGATCTCTCGGCCTTCATGAGCGGCCAATCAATCTGTGGCCGCACCAACAGGCGCATCAAGGGCTGGATGGGCCGCGCCGACCAGACCACCAAGATCAAGGGCATGTTCGTGCGCCCCGAGCTTGTCAGCGATATCGGCAAGCGCCATCCACAACTCGGCAGGCTCCGCCTCGTGGTCAGCCGCGATAAAGAGCAAGACGCCATGACGTTGATGGCGGAAGCGGCCGAGCAAGATGCCGCGCTCGAAGCCACGGTCGCGCAGACGTTACAAGCGATCACCAAGCTCAAGGGTAAGGTCAAGCTCGTGCCGCCCGGCGCGCTGCCGAACGACGGCAAGGTGATCGCCGATGAGCGGCCGGTGTCGTAAGCTCGCACGATGAAAAAAGCCAGCAAGGTGCGCCGCGTCGGCGTGCTGCTCGTCAATCTCGGTACGCCGGACGCAACTGATTACTGGTCGATGCGGCGTTATCTCGCGGAATTTCTGTCCGATCGCCGCGTGATCGAGGAGAGCCGATTCAAGTGGTGGCTGATCCTCAACCTTATCATTCTGTCGGTGCGACCGCGCCGCAAAGGCCGCGATTACGAGAAAATCTGGAATCGCGAACTCAATGAATCGCCGCTCAAGACGATCACCCGCTCCCAGTCCGACAAGCTTGCGGCGGCCCTTAAAAGCGAGCCCGTCGTCGTCGATTGGGCGATGCGCTACGGCAATCCGTCGATCCCCTCGCGCCTCGAAAAGCTCCGGAAATCCGGTTGCGACCGCATTCTCGTATTGCCGCTTTATCCGCAATACGCCGCGGCGACCACCGCGACCGTATGCGACAAGGTATTTCAGTCGCTCGAGATGATGCGCTGGCAGCCGGCGCTGCGGGTTGCGCCTGCCTATTTCGACGATCCGGTCTATATCGATGCGCTCGCGGCGTCGCTCAACGCCGAGCTACGCCGCCTGCCGTTCAAGCCCGAAAAGATTATCGCTTCGTTCCACGGCATGCCGGAGGAATATCGGGACAAAGGCGATCCCTATTACGACCAGTGCGTTGCGACTGCGCGGCTGCTGCGGCGTAAGCTCAAGATGAGCGACAAGCTCGTAATGACGTTCCAGTCGCGCTTCGGCAACGCTGAGTGGCTCAAGCCTTATACGGATGCCACCGTGAAATCTCTGGGCGAACGCGGCGTCAAAAATATCGCCGTGATCACGCCGGGCTTCGCGGCGGATTGCCTCGAAACGCTGGAAGAAATCGCGATGGAGAATGCCGCGATCTTCAAGGCCGCGGGCGGCAAGAACTTTGCGGCGATCCGATGCCTCAACGACAGTCCCGGCGGGATGAAAGTGATCCGCGCCATTGTCGAGCGGGAGCTTAAAGGCTGGCTGTAATTCCTAAGCCACGCCCGCGCGCAGCAGATCGTGGAGATGGAGAAGTCCGATCGGTTTGCGGCCTTCGGCGACGAACACCGCGGTGATCTTCGACGAGTTGAGAATTTCCAGTACTTCGCTCGCCAACTGGTCGTCGCGCACGACTTTCGGGTTGCGCGTCATCACCTCGTCGACTTTCGCGTCGAGCAAGTTCGGCCGCATGTGCCGGCGCAGGTCGCCGTCGGTGATGATGCCGACCAACATGCCATGCGCGTCGGTGATCCCGACGCAGCCGAAGCCTTTGGCTGACATTTCCACGACCGCGTTCGACATTTTAGTGCCGAGCGGCGCGAGCGGCATCGTCTTGCCGTCGTGCATGAGATCGCGGGTGTATTTTAGCATCGCGCCGAGCTTGCCGGCCGGATGCAGCATGCCGAAATCCGTCGCGGTGAAGCCGCGGCTGTCGAGCAGCGCGATTGCGAGCGCATCTCCGATCGCGAGTTGCATTAGGGACGACGTTGTCGGCGCGAGATTATGCGGGCAGGCTTCCCGCGCGTTTGGCAGGGTTAGCGTCACGTCGGACGCCTTGCCGAGAGTCGAATCTGCCGACGCCGTAATGCCGATCAGGGCGATCTCGAAACGGCGCGAATATTCGATCAATGTTTTAAGTTCGGCAGTTTCGCCCGACCACGACAAAGCGAGGATCACATCCTTCTTGGTGATCATGCCGAGATCGCCGTGACCCGCGTCGCCGGCATGAATGAAAAAGGCCGGCGTTCCCGTCGAGGCTAGCGTTGCCGCAATCTTGCGCGCGATATGGCCGGATTTGCCCATGCCGGTAACAATCACGCGGCCTTCGGCAGCGCGGATGCGCGTGATCGCGGCGCGGAACGATGCGCCGAGCCCGTCACGTAGCGCCGCGGCAAGCGCATTGAGGCCGTCAGCCTCGAGGCCAAGGGTGCGCACCGCCGAGGCGATGGCGTCGCTGTGTTCTCCCGACGGCGTATTCTGAGCTTTCGATTTCGCCATAGCTGATGGGTTTCCCGGCGTCTGCACGGACTATAGCGCGAAACGACCCACAAATCGCGGGGAAGTCGTGGTCAACGCCTCATTAACCATAACCGTTTCTACTCCGTTAACCAAAGCCTGCCGCCTGGCGGGCGCTTTTGCCGTGGTCGTTCCACTGGACGACCGGTTGCGCAAACGTTTTCGCCAGGCTCGCACCGGCTTTGGCCGGAGGGCCATTGCGGAGATTCCGCATCTGCAATCTGCGCGCGCTGCGTGCCGGCATCGCTGCCGGCGCGCTGGCGTGGTGCGCGACGGCGCACGCGCAGGTGACCGGCGCGATCCAGGATCCACTGACGCCGCCGTCGGATAGCGAGCAGAAATTGCCGTACCGCAAGTTCAAGCCGGTCGCGCCGCAAGCGCAGCTCGGACCGCCGCCGAATTTCACACCGCCACCGTCAGGCGCCGGTTCGACCGGCTTCGACGCCACCAATGCGCGCAAGAAACAAAAACCCAAAACCAAACAGCCGACGCCAAAGGCCAATGTCGCGGCGCCACACGTGCCGCTCGAGACCAATCCGGCGCCTGCGAAACCGCAAGACAGCGCGCCAGTGGTCTCATCCGCCGCCGCCGGTTCATTCGCATCCGGCGCGCCCGGTCAGCCGCCGGTCGCGCTTACGCCGGTCTACACACAGCCGAAACGCCGCAAGGCGCACACCGAGCCGCCGGACCCTTACGCCGCGATCGGCATGCGCGCTGGCACATTTCTGCTTTATCCGGCGATTGAACTTTCCATCGGTCGTGACTCCAATCCATCGCAATCGCCTGGCGGACGCGGCGCGACGACCTATACCGCTGCGCCCGAACTCAAGGTGCAGTCCGACTGGGCCCGTCATGAGTTGAAGGCGGACCTTCGTGGGACATATACCGCCTATAGTCCCGACGAGACGCCGTCATTGAGCCGCCCCTATTTCAACGGCAAGGTCGATGGCCGCATCGATGTCACGAAGAACGACAAGATCGAACTTGGTGTGCGCGATCTCGTTTCGACCGACAATCCAAACAGCCCCAATCTCCAAGCCGGTCTCTCGAAGCTGCCGATTTACACGACGTTCGGCGGCTACGGAGGGTACACGCATCGCTTCAATCGCCTCGAGCTCGGCGTCAAAGGCGATGCCGAGCGTACCGTCTATCAGGACTCGAAATTGATCGACGGCACGAGCGCCAGCAACGAGGACCGCAACTACAACCAGTATGGCGGCACGTTCCGCGCCGGCTACGAGCTCTATCCCGGCATGACACCGTTTGTCGAAGTCGGCGGCGACACGCGTAAGCACGACCTCGCGACCGATTTCTTCGGCTTCCAGCGTGATTCCAATGGCTTTACGGCGAAGATCGGCTCGACCTTCGAGATGCGGCAATTCCTGACCGGCGAGGTCGCGATCGGTTACACGAAACGCGACTACGCGGATTCGCGATTGGCGCCGCTCAGCGGCCTGATCGGCAACGGCTCGCTGATCTGGACTGCGACGCCGTTGACGACGGTGAAATTCACCGCCGCTTCAACCATCGCGGAATCCACCACACCCGATGTCTCCGGCATTTTCTATCGCGACGTCGGCGTGCAGGTCGACCACGAGTTCCGCCGCTGGCTGGTCGGCACACTCAAGGCCGGCTTCGGATATGACACCTATGTCGGCGGCACCGTGCCGCTGACGGCGGGTGGCACCACGGAACTGTGTTCCTGCGTCGCCTCAACCGCCACCACAACCACCCCCGATCGCAAGGACAAGCGCTACTCGCTCGGCGCCGGGTTGACCTACAAGCTCAACCGCATGGTCCAGATCAAAGGTGAGTTCCGGCAGGAGTGGCTGCGCTCGAATGTCAGCGGCGTCGATTACACCGCCAGCATTTTCTTGCTTGGCCTGCGGCTGCAGTACTGAGCGCTACTTGAGCGCGTTACGCATTTCCTCGCGCAGTGCCGGGCCGAGGTCCGGCCTCTCGAGCGCATAGGCGATGTTGGCGGAGAGGAAGCCGATCTTCGAGCCGCAATCGTAGCTCTTGCCGGTGAATTTTAGACTATAGAACGGCTGCTGCTTCGCGAGCGTCACCATAGCGTCGGTCAACTGGATTTCGCCGCCAGCGCCTTTTGGTTGCGTCTCCAGCACATTGAAAATCTCCGGCTGCAGGATGTAACGGCCGGTGACGCTGAGGTTCGACGGCGCCTTGTCGCGCGCAGGTTTCTCCACCATCTGGGTGATTTCGTGCGCTTTGCCTTTGGCCTTGCCGATGCCGACGATTCCGTACATGGCGACCTTGTCCATCGGCACTTCCTCGACCGCGATGATGTTGCTGCCGGATCCAAGCTCGGCATAGGCATCGGTCATTTGCTTGAGGCAGCTCGGCTTGCCTTTGACCAGCACGTCAGGCAGCAGCACGGCGAACGGCTCATGGCCGACGATCTCGCGGGCGCACCACACCGCGTGGCCCAAACCGAGCGGCCCTTGCTGCCGCGTGAAACTTGCCTGGCCCGCGCCGGGCAGGTCGCGGTCGAGCAGTTCGAGTTCCGCGTTCTTCTTCTTCTGCTCGAGCGTGGTCTCAAGCTCGAACTGCCGGTCGAAGTGATCCTCAATCACGCCCTTGTTACGCCCGGTCACAAAGATGAAATGCTCGATGCCTGCCTCGCGCGCCTCGTCTACCACGTGCTGGATCAACGGTTTGTCGACGACCGTCAGCATTTCCTTCGGCATAGCCTTGGTCGCGGGCAAGAAGCGGGTGCCGAGACCGGCGACCGGGAAAATGGCTTTGCGAATGCGGGTCATGAAAATCCGATCCGGGTGATTCGTGCGCAACGAGAAAGCATGGACCGGGCCCGGGGGTCCAGTACAGCAAAGGCCGCTTTTAACGGCCTCGAAACGTTATCGGTTCACCCCTATCTGTCGGGTACATTGCGGGCCATGGGACAGTGTCGATGAAAATGCTTCATCAAGTTCTGGCCGCGGCGGCCTGCGTCGCGATTTGCGGGGCGCCCGCGCTCGCGCAGATGACCGGAGCGCTGTCGCTCGATCCCGCCGCGCCCAAGGAATGGAGTGGTGAATCCGACGCCTCGGGCCACCCGTTGATGACGGCGGAGGAAATTTCCGCGGCAGCCCAGAATTGTCCGCAGTGTCTTCAAAGCCTGTGGCCTGCTGCGGCACGGCGACACATCACGCACGAGACATTCATCACGCAAACCGCGGCGCTGACGCCCGATTTGCGGATCATGGATCTGCTCGATGCCCAGCCGGAGTTCACCAAATCATTCTGGGACTATCTCGACGTGCTGGTGACAGATGCGCGCATCCAGAAGGGCAGGGAGTTGCTCGATAAATACCGCACGACCTTTGACGCGGTCGAGCGTGCCTACGGCGTCGACCGCTACACTCTGACGGCGATCTGGGGCGTCGAGACGAATTACGGCACGCTGGCAGGCGACCGCAGCGTGCTGCGCTCGACCGCAACGCTCGCCTGCGTCGGCCGGCGGCAGAAATATTTCCGGGAGGAATTTCTTTCGACCCTGGAGATCATCCAGCGCGGCGACGTGCGCCCCGACCGCCTGGTCGGCTCGTGGGCCGGCGCGTTCGGCGCGACGCAGTTCATGCCGACTGCATTCAAGAAATACGCGGTCGATTTCGACGGTGACGGGCGCCGCGACGTGATCGACTCGGTGCCGGACCTCTTGGCGTCGACCGCCAACAATCTGAAGAAGGACGGTTGGCAGACTGGACGGCCGTGGGGCTACGAGGTCGTAGTGCCGGTGACGCTCAATTTCATGCTGGCCGACCGCGGGCGTGTCCTGACGGTCGCGGAATGGATGCGGCAGGGCGTGCAGCGTCCGAATGGGCTGACGTTCCCGCATCCGGAAGAGCGCGCCTATCTTCTCGTGCCCGCGGGTATTCAGGGTCCGGGCTTTCTGATGATCGATAATTTCCGTGTCATCATGAAATACAATCCGGCGGAAGCCTACGCCCTGGCGATCGGGCATCTCGCCGACCGGTTGCGCGGCGGGGCTCCGTTCGTGCAGCAATGGCCGCGCTACGAGCGTGTTCTGTCGCGCGCCGAGCGTCTCGAGTTGCAACAGCGGCTCGCCGATCACGGTTACGACATCGGCGAGCCCGACGGCACGTTGGGCGGCAAGACCAAGGCGGCGATCCGCGATTT
>JAFAQJ010000204.1 GCA_019246455.1 Pseudolabrys sp. | reverse complement strand
CAATAACAATGAGAAACTTTGGAAACGTTCCTGGGTCGCTTCTTTGGTCGCAACCAAAAGGGAATGACACCATGGCGTTCACCTCCCACGCGTTGTCGCACGGCGCGGCGCTCACACGGGATAGCTCCGGAAAACCCTCGCTCCTATCGCGCTTCTTTGCAGCACTGATGGAATCCCGCCAGCGCGCCGCCGAGCGCGAGATCGCGCGCTTCATCGCCGCGAACGGCGGCAAGCTTACTGACCAAATCGAACTGGAGATCGAAAAGCATTTTTTCGACAATACGGGATTTCGGCGATGATCGCGCTGCTACTGCGCCGGCCGATCCTCGCGGTCGTTGCTGTGTTTGAAATCTTCGCCGACGCTAATGCTTTGGCCCGTGCGGCCGAGCGCCGTTATCCGTTCATCGAGGGTTAGGTCGTCGCCTTGAAGGGAGTGCGACGTCGCTGGAACTAGACGCCCTCGACCACGCGCATGTCGCGCTCGACGTCGCCCTTGCTGAGCGCGGCCAGCGCCGCCTTATAGGCCTCGGTCTCGTGCGCAGCGAGCGCCTTGTCGAGGCTATCGAATTCAATGACGACGGTCCGCGTCGCTTGCCCCGCCTCCCACGTCGTTGCGGGCATGCCGCGGATCAGAAATCGACCGCCGGCCGCCGCGATGGCCGGCCCCGCCAGTTTGGCATAGGCTGCCAAGGCGTCTGGGTTGGAAACAGACCTGTAGGTTGTGACCCAATATGCTTTCGGCATCGCCGCCTCCTTTAAATTCTCGTTGGGATGTTATCGCGCCGCCGCGCGATGCGCAGCCGAGCTTTCGCCAATAACATTTTGATGCTGACAAAACTCTTTGGGGAGACGGTGGTTACCCTAAGCACACTCATCGCGCGCATAAGTGTTAACAGACGAACATTGCGGCGATTCTCACGCACAATAAACAACTCGAATCATTTCGTGATGGAACGCCGCGGTTGGGTCGGCGTTTGCGCCACAATGTCGCCCGACTTGGGAACCACAAGCCGCCATCCCCACACAATTTGGAGCCGGAAATGATTCGTTTCACCACGCGCGCGCTTTTTGCTGTTGGATTGATCGCCGCGGTAACGCCTGCTGCGCAAGCCCGAGATCTTGTCGACAGCAACGGCAATCTCGCGACGCTGATCTCGCGTCACGCCGCCGCCAATAACGTTCCGGAATCCCTGGTGCGCCGGGTCATCATGCGGGAGAGCCGCGGCAACGCGCATGTGGTGAGCAAGGGTAATTACGGCCTGATGCAGATCAAGCTCGCGACTGCGCGCGGCATGGGCTACACCGGCGATGCGCGCGGTCTGCTCGACGCCGACACCAACATGACCTATGCGGTGAAATACCTGGCCGGCGCCTATCGCGTCGCCGGCGGCAACGAAGGCCGTGCCGTGTCATACTACGCCAGCGGCTATTACTACGCGGCGAAGAGCCGGGGCGGCGGTGCTGGCGTGAGCACGACCATTAGCGCGAAGGCTGGCAGCGCCTATGCGTCAGCCTTGCCGGCCTCGACGCGGCAACCTCTTACGCAAAACATGCCGTAAGGCTTCAGGGCGTCGAGCCCGCGGTTGGCGGGCTTGCCCCGAATAGCGCTGCAAGGGGATCGGTCGTCTGTTCGGACGGCCTACCCGGCGCTCTGGCGCGGGCGCGGCGGTGCTTGCGCGCCGGCTTGATTTCGCTACGCCGCGCCGGTTCGAGGCTCTGCGGTTTGTCGGCGGGAGGCGTGACTTGCGGCCCCAACCGCGGCGTGCCGACCGGCAGTTCGACCGACGACGTCTCGCCGATGTCGACCTGCATCGTGTTCTGCGGCGCGTCCGTCACCGACGACGTCACGTCCTCGGGCTCGGCGTCGGGACGGGACTTCGGCAGACCGATCAGCGTCGCGTCCTCGCTCGGCAGGTCGCGTAGCCGATCGAGTTCGGCGGCGCGGCGCAGCGCCGCGATCTGCAGCATCTGCTTCCATTCAGGATGTTCGGCGATGTCCTGCAGCGGGCCGCGCGACGGCGAGGGGAATTGGGCGAGATGCGGCCGCGTATATTCCGGCACCATGAATCCGGTGAGAAAGGCGGCCGCGGCAAACGCGCCACCAAGTAAAGTCGTCCGAAGAATGGGCAGCACAGCCGATGCATAACTGAGTCGGGCCGCGCCGCATAACCAACTCGGCATAGGCGCTCACAACCTGCCACACGTCAAACGAGTCCCGACGGCCGTGACACGCCGGCCGCCCGTTTGCTAGGAACGTCGACCGTCATTGACCGTTCCGGATGCCTTTTTCATGATGCAGAAGCCGAAATGCCCGATCATTGCGATCGAGGAACACTATTGGGACCCCGAGCTCACGAAGACCTATGTCGGACCGGAATCCGGCCGGGGCGGGGACATCGACAAGCGCCTCTATGACATGGGCGCACTGCGTATCCAGGAAATGGACGAGGCCGGCATCGACGTGCAGGTGCTCTCGCACGGCGCGCCGTCGACGCAGAAACTGCCGGCGGATACCGCGGCGAAGATGACCGCCACGGTCAATGACCGTCTCGCCGGTTACGTGAAATCAAATCCGAAGCGTTTTGCCGCGTTTGGTGCGCTGCCAACAGCGGTACCCGATGCCGCCGCTGACGAGCTTGAGCGCTGCGTCAAGACACTTGGCATGAAGGGCGCGATGATCCACGGCACTGCGAACGGCGAGTTTCTCGATAAGCAGAAGTTCTGGCCGATTTTCGAGCGCGCTGAAAAGCTCGACGTGCCGATTTATCTGCACCCGTCATTGCCTGATCCGCGCGTCACTGAGATTTATCTCCAGGACTACGCTAAGGATTTTCCGCTGGTGGTGCGCCCCGCTTGGGGTTTCACGGTCGAGACCGCGACTATTGCGATCCGCCTCGTGCTCTCGGGCCTGTTCGACAAATACCCGAAGCTCAAGATCATCCTCGGCCATTTCGGCGAGACGATCCCGTTCCTGCTGTGGCGCATCGACTCGGCGCTGAAGCGCCCCGGCGGCAAACAGGTCGCGTTCCGCGACATCTTCTCGAAGAATTTCTATCTGACGACCTCGGGTTTCTTCTCCAACCCGGCACTCCTGTGCTGCGTCATGGAGATGGGCGTTGATCACATCCTGTTCGCGGTTGACTGGCCCTTCGTCATCGACAACAAGTCGGCCGTCGAATGGATGGCGGACGTGCCTTTGTCCGACGAAGACAAAGCCAAGATATTAAGCGGCAACGCGCAAAAATTGCTGCGGATGTAAGGTTTGGGCGTGCTGGGCGGGAATCGCGTCGGTTGTGTTAGAACGCTGAGCAAGGGCCTGTAGCTCAATGGTTAGAGCCGACCGCTCATAACGGTCTGGTTGGAGGTTCGAGTCCTCCCGGGCCCACCACCCAGTCCATAGTCTCTCGGAATTTCCCCGAGCGCCGCAAAATCCCGGCACACCGTGGCCTTTCTGAACATCGCTTTGGTCTCTAGAGATGTCTCAGGACGCCAACGGGCAGTTTTGGGCGGTCTGTCTCTGGCCCCTCAGATCCGGTTTCCCGGAAGCCAGAGACTCGTTAGTGAGAGACGTGGTTCGAGTGTTTGGATTTGAGTCCGGGCGGGGGCAGCCCCAGCGCTCGATACTGCTGGACCCAATCGGGCGGCAGATCACAGAGACGCGTGACGCCGAGCCCGTCTGGA
>JAFAQJ010000448.1 GCA_019246455.1 Pseudolabrys sp. | reverse complement strand
CGCGCCACGCCGCGCGCCTGGCAACGAATGCTTTCGGGGCGGCGGCTCGATCTACTTGATCCCTCTCCGCTCGACATCGAGCTTGAGGATATCGCGCATGGCCTTGCCCGCGTGCCGCGCTGGAATGGTCAGACTGAAGGCGCGCATATCTACTCGGTGGCGCAGCACGCGCTGCTGGTGGAGGTGATCGCGCGGCATAAATCGCCACGACTCGATGCGGCCGGGCGACGTGCTGTTTTGTTGCACGACGCGCCGGAATACGTCATCGGCGACATGATTTCACCGTTCAAGGCCGTGATCGGCGACAGCTACAAGGCGGTCGAAGCAAGATTACTGGGGGCTATTCACCTGCGCTTCGGGTTACCGGCGGTGCTGCCGCAGGAACTGACAGCGCTCATCAAGGCGTCCGACCGTAACGCCGCCTTTTTCGAGGCGACCAAGCTCGCGGGCTTCGATATTAGGGAGGCTCGAAAGTTCTTTGGTCGCCCAGCGGCCCTTCCCTCGCCGCTGACGCGTGATTATCTCGCGCCGTGGCCAGCCGATGCTGCCGAAAAGCGCTTCCGCGATCGCGTGACGACTCTCATGCGCCAGTAACGTAGAACGGCGCCCTACGTCATACAAAAGACGCGTCGAATTCGTTTGTGGGAACTATGATTCACGTTTGCTCGCTTGCCCGCCTCCACGACACCGTTAGTGAAACCGGCGCCCGCCATATCGTGACACTGCTGCGTAATACCGATCAGGTCCTGCGCCCGAGCTCGGTCGCCGAGAAAGACCACTTGGTCTTGAGCATGGACGACATCGTCTCGCCTATGGAGGGCTATGAGGCGCCGGGCCAGCATCATGTCGAACGTTTGATCGGATTTGTCAGTGGCTGGGATCGCAGGGCGCCGCTCGTCGTCCATTGCTATGCCGGGATCAGCCGTTCGACTGCAGGGGCCTTCATTAGCGCCTGCGCGCTCAATCCGAGGCGCGACGAGATGCAGATCGCCTGGGCGCTGCGCAACGCTTCCCGAACCGCAACTCCGAACGCTCGACTGGTCTCAATTGCCGACCGGCTATTGAGACGCAACGGCCGCATGATCCACGCGATTGAGACCATCGGCCCTGGTGAAATCGCATATGAGGGTAATCCGTTCCGCCTCGATCTCGAATGAGGAAATGCGCTAAGAAACGGGGTTGATGCGGGATGGGGGCAGAGTTGAACGACAGATCGTACGGCGTGGTGCCGCCTGAAATCCTGGTGTCTTACGATGGACTTGGATTTCTTCAAGCCATGATCGCGGGGACTGTGCCGCAGCCGCCGATCGGCCAGCGTGTCAACTTCCATCTCATCGAAGCGGATAAAGGCCGTGCGGTGTTCGAGGGGCAGCCTGACTCCGATCTCTACAATCCGATCGGCAGCGTTCACGGCGGCTTCGCGGCGACGCTGCTCGACAGCTGCACCGGTTGCGCGATTTTTTCGACGCTGACCAAGGGCGAAACCTGGACGACGCTCGAACTCAAGATCAACTACGTCCGCGCAATCACCAAGGACGTTGGGCCGATGCGGGCCGAGGGGCGCCTCATCCACCGCGGCCGCACTATCGCAACGTCGGAAGGCGATCTCAAGGACCGCGCCGGCAAGCTTTACGCTCATGCGACGACGACCTGCATGATTTTTCCGGCGAAGTAAGCGATCAAAACCTGAAGCGCACGCCAGCCGTCAGGTAGGTCGCGCCGCTAAAGGCGCCACTGATCACGCCATAGGCGCCCGATCGATGCTGCAGCCGGAATACCAGCTCGCGATCGCGACGCTCGGGCAAGGCGAACGTCAACTCGGGCGAGAAATAATGCAGAACGTGCGTGCCGCCCGGCGGATCGAGTTTGCCGGCGACTTTCTCAAAATCCGAAATGCCGGTGGCGTAGCTCAACCCCGTCGACAACGCGAACGTCGTGTAAAGGAGATGATTCCAGGGAAACCCGGTGAATCGGACGTAGAACGCTTCCCATACTTCCCCTTCGTGCTGCGTGCCGAAACGCTGGCCGGCGCCCAATTCCCACTCGATGTCGAAAACACGAAACAGAGTCACGATCCGGCGTGATGCCGCACCGCCGATGAACCAGCCCTGATCGTATTTCCATTTCCACGGCGGGATCGCCGTGAAGAAAATGTCTTGAACGTTGGTGCTCAGTCCCGGGCCGACGAGACCCGTGATCGCGCAATTACCGTTGCACGGCTCGAACAGTCTATGCCAGTGCCATTCGACCTGGTCGGAAGCACGGGCGTTAGTTATTGCGAGGACGAACGCAGATACCAATGCCCCCAGGATGCGCGCAGGCGCGCGTGATCGAGCCATGAAGCGGTCCGCGGAAGTCCCCGATCGATTGCCCACAAGGGGCGAGAATCATCGAAGCGAATCTAGCGGCGGCGCGCTTTTTCAACCGTTAACGGGGATTAAGACTGTTAGCGCCCGAAGGATCAGTTGCGATCGGCGGTCAAAGTCGGCCGCAAAGGCAACGGCGCATGGCGGTTTTCGGCATGCGTTTGCGGCGTCTCGGCTCGCGTAAACGTCACGCGGCCCCGATGACGGGTAAAGTCGCAATAGGCGAAACCCAGTCCGGATACGGAGCCACGGAACGCATTCTGTGAAGTGCGCTCAAGGTTGAAGCAGGGCTCGAAGGGCATGCCGCGCATCGAGGCGCACACCCGCTCTTCCTTGACGCGGATCGTGCCGGCCGGAAGCCAAGCATTGCGCACCGGGCCGTCGCCGCGGATCTGGATCGTGCCGACGACCGAACCATCAGAGAAGATACGGCCCGCGCCGCGGGTGCCTTCAAAACAGCTATAGGAGAACATCTTGCCGATGACGAACCGGCGCGCTTCCTCGGCGCTCATGTCCCCGGCCAAAGCCGGAACGGCCACCAACATGCCAAACGCCACTACGACGCCACGCAACATACCCGCACTCCAACTTACGCTACGACACACTACAGGATCAGGCGGATTATGCCTTAGACTTCGTCGCCAAATCCTGAACGTGTTTACCCGATCTTGACCACGATCCGCCCGCGGACCTGGCCTTCCAGGATGCGTTGAGCGGCTTCTGGGACCCCGGAAAGCGGGATTTCGCTGGCCATCGCGGCAAGTTTGGGGCGATCGAGGTCTTTTTCGAGCCTTTTCCACGCCTCGCGCCGTTTACTGATCGGGCACATCACGGAATCGATGCCGTAAAGGCACACACCCCGCAAAATGAACGGAGCGACCGAGGTCGGCAGCTCCATACCGCCCGCAAGCCCGCAGGCGGCCACGGCGCCGCCATAGCGGGTCATCGAAAGCATATTGGCGAGGGTGGTCGATCCGACCGAGTCGACACCGCCGGCCCAGCGCTCCTTGGCGAGCGGCTTGGCTGGGCCGGCGAGTTCCTTACGCTCGACGATCTCGGCCGCCCCTAGGCCCTTGAGATAATCGGCCTCCTGCGTTCGACCCGTCACCGCATGAACGGTGAAGCCAAGCTTTGCCAGGATCGCGATCGCTACCGAGCCGACGCCGCCCGCAGCGCCAGTGACGACAATCGGTCCGTTCGACGGCGTGAGCCCGTGGCCTTCCAGCGCCATCACAGCAAGCATCGCGGTGTATCCCGCCGTGCCAATAGCCATCGCTTCGCGTGAACTCATCGTCTTGGGAAGCGGCACCAGCCAATCGCCCTTCACGCGCGATTTCCCTGCATAGGCGCCAAGATGCGTTTCGCCTGTCCCCCAACCATTGAGGATGACCTTGTCACCCACTTTCCAGTCAGGATGCGATGAACTCTCGACCGTGCCGGCGAAGTCGATACCCGCGATCATAGGAAAGCGTCGCACCACCGGTGCCTTCCCGGTGACCGCCAGCCCGTCCTTGTAATTGACCGTCGAATATTCGACGCGGACGGTGACATCCCCATCCATTAAGTTGGCTTCGTTGAAATCGACGAGCGCGGTCTTGGTGCCGTTCTCCGCCTTTTCGATCACGATCGCCTTGAATGTCGTCACGACTGCCTCGCGTTTGAAACCGCGGCAGTTGTCGCCCGCCGCAAGGACGGGCGCAAGTATCGAAGAGGCTTCAGGCCGACGCCACGCGCGGCCGAACTACCGGCTTTTCAATGATCGGCAGATTGATGATCGCAGACGCGATACCGAGCGCGATCGAAAGCCACCAAATTAGGTCGTAAGACCCGGTCCGCTCAAACAGGAACCCACCCAGCCAGACGCCAAGAAAACCGCCGACTTGGTGGCTGAAGAACGCGAAGCCGAACAAGGTTGCCATCCAGCGCGTTCCGAACATCAACGCCACGAGCGCCGACGTCGGTGGAACCGTGGACAGCCATAGCAGGCCCATGAAACCGCCAAACGCGATCGCCGAGGTCGTCGTCACCGGCATCAGTATGAAAACCAGTACCGCCAGCGACCGCAATGTGTAGAGGACTGACAACAGATAGCGCTTGGGCATGCGCTCCATCAGCCAGCCGGCGGTGATCGAACCGACGATGTTAAACAAGCCGATGGCGCCGATCGTCCAGGCGCCAGCATCAACCGACAAGCCTCGGTCGACGAGATAGGCCGGCAGGTGCACGGTGATGAACAAAAGCTGGAAGCCACAGGTGAAGAAGCCGATCACCAGCAGCACATAGCTGCGATGGCCGAACGCCTCGGCCAGCGCTTGCAACAGGGATTGTTTCTGCACTACGCCCGGTCCGGCTACCGTGTCCATCGGCGGCGTGCGCACGGCCGCCGCAAACGGCATGATGAAAAGCGCGATCACGCCGAGCACGACCAGCGCGTGTTGCCATCCGAACCAGGCAATGAATCCGACCGCAAGCGGCGAAAAAAGAAATTGTCCGAACGATCCTGCCGCAGTCCCGAGGCCGAATGACAGCGCGCGCCACTCAGGCGGCATCAATTTGCTGAACGACGCGATGACCAGTGTGAAAGACGTCGCGCCAATCCCCAAACCGGTCAATACACCGGCCGACACGTCGAGCATGCCTGGTGTCGACGAATAGGCCATAAGGACGAGGCCAGCGCAGTAAAGCACCGAACCGACAGCCAAGACGACAAACGAACCGAAACGGTCGGCGATCGCGCCGGCAAACGGCGTCACCGTGCCCCACACCAGAACCTGGATCGCGAGGGCGAGACCGAATACGTCGCGACCCCAGCCGTAAGCATGCGACATCGGCGTCAGAAACAGGCCGAGAGCCGCCCGCGGTCCGAATCCCAACGATCCGATCAGACAGCCGCAGATGAGAATGACGAGAGGCGTACGCCAACCCAATTGGGTCGACTTGGCCGGTGCGGCCGCCGATTGCGTGGACATAGGCTAAAATCTCCAAGTCGCCCGCGGGAACAATCCCGCCAGCCGTAAAATTGGGCGGACTTTAGAGAATCTGCCAGACCCTGCCCAAACGAATAATGGTGATGCGGCGCATTTGCGCCACGCATAGCTATTGCAATTGTAGGGCTTCCGCGGCTTTAGCCGTCGTTTTCGGATCGCCCCAATTGGGCTCTTCGGCGCCGTCACCCCAATTGCGGGGCCGGTAAAAAATCAGGCCGCCCAGCTTATCCATCCTCCGCATTTCACGAACCCAACCCGGATGCGCCCAGTCGTCGTGGTAGTGCGTCGATTTGGCAACAGCGGGCATCCACAGTTTTCCGTCCAGCATCTCGGCCGAGATTCGCTTGGCACGCACCCAGGCGTCAGGCTCTGTCACGATGTCGGGCTTCCCGTCGCAGGCGAAGGTAAACTGGCAAGCCAGATGGCGGTGCGCGTTCTGGTACACCACGCCGCAAACGTCATTCGGATAATAAGGCGAGAACACGCGATTGAGCACGACTTGTGCCACCGCAATCTGTGCGCGCACGGGCTCGTCGCGGGCTTCAAAATAGACGGCGTTGGCAAGACATTTCTCTGCTTTGGCGCGGGCCGCGCCCGTGAGTTTCAAGCGCTCGGCCGGCGACATCGGACGCTGGCCCTCGCCTGTGACAACGCCTTTCGGCGCGATCGTTTCGCCATGCGAATCTTCGAGCGGCAGATCGGGCGTGGTCAGCGCTGAGAGCTTAACTTCCGGATCGTGGGGTACCGGCGGCAACACAACGATCGGCTCCTCGCCACGTTTCCACGGTGAAATCTCTTCGCGGCTCACCTTCATCACTCCGACATCAAAATATAGCCGCGTTTCTGGATTTTCCGTCGCTGCGGCAATCGGCAGATCATGCGGCGGCAATTCCGAATCCAGGACATCGGACTCTGCCGGAGCGACGGCGATGTATTCGTTATGTTCGTCGAAGTTCGTCTCAGCCGGTTGGCCCGGCGCGATGCGGTCTTCAGATTTCGCGACCGGCGCCGGAATGGTCTCAGGCGTCGAAAGCTGGGGCAGCGGCTCTCGTGGCCGCTTCACCAGCGCGTCGGCTTTCCTCTTTCGATTGACCGAGGGAAACTGAACCGGCGAATTGATATTTTCCAAAAACGGATTGCGGCCGATGGCGCTCGTCACTTCATTCGGATCAACGCTGGCCAGGACGTAAAGCGGCGGCGCCGTCGACATGCCGAGCGGCCGCGGCATACTGAACATCGCCGCATGAATTGTCCCGAATGGCGACGCGATGACGTGCTTGCGCCACCGCTCCGCCACTTCAGGACGGCGCGCCAGAAGGGCGCCGAGATCCTGAAAGCCGACCTGGTTTGGAAAAATGGAGAGGACGACGAGCCCGATGCCGAAAACAGCAAAATGATTTCTGCGCCGTTCTCGAGACCGCGACATCACGCAACGCCACAACACAACCACGTGCCTCGACCGGCGCCTACATGGCGACAATCCGACACATCTTTTTATGGGCCGATTAACGTTTCTAAGCTGTTAACCGCCGCAGGAACGCCAATGGCGACGCGGCTTTCTGCGAGCCTGGCGGACTGACGAGCGACGGTCAGCTAACAAACGCAGGTAAAAATTAACCGTATCGAAATCGCGACAGCTAATAGTCGTGGCTGAAACGCCCCTGCCAGACCGCAAATGCTGAACGCGTTCATCACCGATATATCCGGCCTCGTTGTAGCGTCGGCGACCCTTTGCATCCTCGCAGTCGCTGCGGGCGGCGTACTGTATCGCCGCTTGCAGTGGCAGAATCGACGAATGGCGAGTGCCATCGATAATATGTCGCAAGGCTTGTGCATGTTCGATGCAAACACGCGCATCACCCTTGTCAATCGTCGCTATCTCAAAATGTACAATCTGTCACCCGACGTCGTGAAGCCCGGCATCACACTGCGTGAGCTCATCGTGGCGCGGAAGGCCACCGGACTCTTCGCCGGCGATGTAGATGCCTACGTCGCCAAGATTGTCGAAGACCTCAAGCACGACAGCAGCACTGGCAACATCGTGCAGGCTTCCGACGGACGCGTCGTGCTAGCTCGAAATGAAAAAATGGCGGATGGCGGATGGGTTTCAACGCACGAAGACGTCACCGAACAGCGCCAAGCCGAGGAAGAACGCGCATCGATTCGCGAGCAGGAAGAGCGCCGCGCCATCATCGACAAGGCAATCGCGGCATTCCGGCCCAAGGTCGAAAGTCTGCTGTCCAGCGTCGGACAAAATGCCGCAGCGATGCGCGGTACCGCCACTGGTCTGTTCGACGCGTCCGGCCAAACCAGCAACCACGCCGAGAGTGCGGTCGCCGCTTTTCATGAAGCGTCAACCAATGTCGAGACGGCAGCGGTCGCGGCCGACGAGCTCTCACGTTCCATTGCTGAGATCAGCCGACAACTCACGCACGCCACCGACATCGTGGGCATCGCCACTGACCAGGCGCGTTCGACAGACGGCGAGATGGCCGGACTTTCGAATGGAGCGCAAAAAATCGGCGACGTCATCAAGCTCATCCGAGCCATTGCGGGCCAGACCAATTTGCTCGCGTTGAACGCAACTATCGAAGCGGCGCGCGCCGGCGAGGCCGGCAAGGGCTTTGCAGTCGTCGCCTCTGAAGTCAAATCGCTCGCCGTACAGACCGCCAAAGCGACCGAGGATATCGCCAATCACATCCAGGCCGTGCAATCCTCAACAACCAGCGCCGTAAACGCGATCCAGCAGATCGCGGGTCGTATGCAGGAGATCAACCAGTACACGGGCGCCGTCGCCGGTTCGGTCGAGCAGCAAAGCGCTGCGACTAGCGAAATTTCCCACAACGTGGCAAGCGCCGCCCAGGGCACCAATCATGTCGTTTCGTTGTTGGGCGAAGTGTCGGGTGCCGCCACCGAGACACGTACCTCGGCCGAAATTGTCCTCAATGCGTCGGCTACCGTCGAAGACGCGGTGTCGCACCTGCGCGGCGAAGTCGAAAACTTCCTGAAGAAGGTCGCCGTCTAACGGCAATCCCGAAACGTTGGTCGATTTCTAGGCTTGGCTCATAGAAGTCTTGCCGAGTGCTGCCTGCGCTGCGGCGAGGCGCGCGATCGGCACTCGGAATGGCGAACACGACACATAGTCGAGCTTCACATCGTGACAGAAAGCGACCGACGCGGGGTCGCCGCCATGCTCGCCGCAAATGCCGACCTTGAGTTTCGGCCGAACCTTTCGCCCGCGCTCGACGCCGATCCGGACCAATTCGCCGACGCCCTGCTGATCGATCGACACAAACGGATCGGCCGGCAGAATACCCCGCGCCGTGTAGATGCCGAGAAAGCTCGCGGCGTCGTCGCGCGAAATGCCATAAGTCGTCTGGGTCAGATCGTTGGTGCCGAATGAGAAGAATTCCGCGGTCTGTGCCACCTCGCCCGCAAGAAGCGCCGCGCGCGGCAGTTCTATCATCGTACCGACTTGATAGGTAAGCTTGATGCTCTTTTCTTTCATCACCGCGTGCGCCATCGCGTCGATACGGGCTTTAACCAGGTCGAATTCGATCTTGGTCGCGATCAACGGCACCATCACTTCCGGAACGACGGGTTCGTTTGTGCGCGCTGCGGCTTCGGCCGCGGCCTCAAAGATCGCGCGGGCCTGCATCTCGGCGATTTCCGGATAGGCGATTGCGATACGGCAACCGCGGAAGCCGAGCATCGGGTTGAATTCCGCCAGCTCTTTCGCGCGATCGGCGATTTTCTCGGCCGGAACACCCATTGCCTGCGCCACTTCCGCAACTTCCTTGTCGCCGTGTGGCAGAAATTCGTGCAGCGGCGGGTCAAGCAGGCGGATGGTGACTGGCTTGCCACGCATGATTTCGAATAATTCGACGAAATCGTTGCGTTGCATCGGCAACAACTTGGCGAGCGCCGCCCGGCGCGACCGCTCGTCGTCCGAGAGGATCATCTCGCGCATCGCCTGGATGCGCTCTTCGTCAAAGAACATATGCTCGGTACGGCAAAGACCGATGCCTTCGGCGCCGAATTTGACGGCGACGCGGGCATCGGCTGGTGTGTCGGCATTCGCTCGCACGCCGAGCTTGCGAACCTTGTCGGCCCAGCCGATCAGCGTGGCGAATTCGCCGGAGAGCTGCGGCTCGATCATGGCAACCTTGCCTGCCAGCACCTGGCCGGTCGAGCCATCGACGGTGATCCAATCGCCGGCACGGAGCATCTGACCGCTGGCCGTCATCGTGCGGTTTGCTGAATCGACGCGCACGGCGCCCGCACCTGAGACGCAAGGTTTGCCCATGCCCCGCGCGACGACGGCGGCGTGTGAGGTCATGCCGCCGCGTGTTGTAAGAATGCCTTCGGCGGCGTGCATGCCGTGAATGTCTTCGGGCGAGGTTTCGACGCGCACCAGAATGACTTTGTGCCCATCGGCCTTGAGCTGCGTCGCCTCGTTAGCCGTGAATACGATTTCGCCGGATGCCGCACCGGGCGAG
>JAFAQJ010000447.1 GCA_019246455.1 Pseudolabrys sp. | reverse complement strand
CTTCGCGATTTATCGACCGTTGCCGGTTCTCGCTCGAGGAACTGCGCGGCACCGAATACCCAGAAGAAAAGCGCAGTGGCTACGCGACACCGCAGGAGGCGCTGACCGCCTTCGCGGAGGAGGGTGCGAAAAGGCGTTTTCGGAACGGAATGCCGGACAAGGTCCGTTTCGCGCTGAACGAGGAACTGCGGCTGATCGGCGAGCTGCAATACGCACCGTTTTTCCTCACTGTGCACGACATCGTGCGCTTCGCGCGCAGTAAGGGGATTCTCTGCCAGGGCCGGGGCTCGGCGGCCAATTCGGTGATTTGCTATTGCCTCGGTATCACCGAGGTCGATCCGGCAACCGCCGATTTATTGTTCGAGCGCTTCGTCTCCGCCGAGCGGCGGGAGCCACCCGATATCGACGTCGATTTCGAGCATGAACGGCGCGAGGAGGTGATCCAGTACATCTACAAGACCTATACGCGCGAGCGCGCCGGTCTCGCCGCGACCGTCATCTGTTATCGTGGCCGCAGTGCCATCCGCGACGTCGGTAAGGTGTTCGGTTTTTCCGAAGACACGATCAGCCAGCTATCCGGCACGATGTGGGGCTGGTCGATGGAAGGCATCAGCAAAGGCCGCGCCAAACGCGCCGGATTCGACATTTCCGACCGACGTCTCCTTCAGGCATTGGCGCTGACGCGCGAACTGATGGGATTCCCTCGGCATCTGTCGCAGCACGTCGGCGGATTCGTCGTTACGCGCTCGCGTCTCGACGAAGTCGTGCCGATCGAAAATGCCGCGATGGAAGACCGCACCGTGATCGAATGGGAAAAGGACGACCTGGAATCGCTCGGTCTCCTCAAGGTCGACGTTCTGGCACTTGGCATGCTGACCTGTCTGCGGCGTGGCTTTGCGCTGCTGCAGGAGTCTTATGGCGTCACGCGCACACTGGCCGAACAGGATGAGGATCCGGAAACCTACGCCATGATCCAGCGCGCCGACACGATCGGCGTCTTCCAGATCGAAAGCCGCGCGCAGATGTCGATGTTGCCGCGGCTCAAACCGAAGGAATTTTATGATCTCGTCATCGAGGTCGCGATCGTGCGCCCCGGGCCGATCCAGGGCGATATGGTCCATCCTTACTTGCGCCGTCGGCAGGGCAGAGAACCGGTTCGCTTTCCGTCCAACGAGTTGAAGGATATCCTGAACAAGACGCTGGGTGTGCCGCTGTTCCAGGAGCAGGCGATGCGTATCGCCATCGTCGGCGCGGGATTCGAGCCCGGCGAGGCCGATCGTCTACGTCGTGCGATGGCGACGTTCAAACGCGTCGGCACCATCGAAAGTTTCCGCGAGAAATTCCTCAAAGGCATGACGTCTCGCGGCTACGACATAAAGTTTGCCACCGATTGCTGGAGCCAGATCGAAGGTTTCGGCTCCTACGGTTTCCCGGAAAGCCATGCCGCGAGTTTCGCCAATCTGGTCTATGTCTCGGCTTGGATGAAATGCCATTACCCGGACGTCTTTGCGGCTGCCTTGCTTAACAGCCAGCCGATGGGGTTTTACGCCACGGCCCAACTGGTGCGCGATGCCGAGGAGCATGGCGTCGCGGTGCGGCCGCCCGACATCAATCGTTCGAATTGGGATTGCACATTGGAGCAGGGTGTCACCGCCGGCGATCGTTTGCATCCACGTCATGCCGAGATGCGTGGTTCGGTACGTTCGACGCACGCCTTGCGGCTCGGTTTCCGGCAAATCAGCGGCTTCTCCGAAGCCGATGCGAGGAAAATCGAAGCGGTCCGCGGCGTCGGTTTCGATTCCATCCGCGATCTGTGGCTGCGCACGAAGCTCAAACCTTCGGCACTGGAAAGGCTCGCAGTGGCGGACGCATTTGGCTCGCTTGGGTTAAGCCGGCGCGAAGCGCTATGGGCGGTGAAGGCGTTGCAGCGTGCCGGCGATAAAGACGATCTACCATTGCTGGCGCGTGTATCGATGCCGGAACTCGAACCGGACGTCGCCTTGCCGCCCATGCCGCCCGGTCAGCAAGTGATCGAAGACTACCGACATCTGCATCTGTCTCTGCACGCCCACCCTATGTCGTTCCTGCGCGACGAACTGAATGCGCGCGGTATCCTTGCACATGACACGTTGCCGCAAGTGCCCAATGGCACGCGGGTCACGGTGGCGGGACTTGTTCTGGTGCGTCAGCGGCCGGGCGAAGGCAAAGCGATTTTTATGACACTCGAAGATGAAGGCGGTATCGCCAACGTCATCCTCTGGATTCCGACATTCGAGCGCTTTCGTCCTATCGTGCTCGGCGCCCGTGTCGTTGCCGTGACAGGAAAATTACAAAATGAAGCCGGTGTCATTCACATCGTCACCGAGCATATGGAGGATTTGACGCCGCTGCTCCGGCGATTGTCGGAAGATGCCGGAGGATTACGGCCCATGCCGGGCGACGAAGTGGGACGCAAGCCGAACGTCAGGGGGCATCCGCGTTCGGGCGACGCCCTTGTCACATTACTGAAAGACCGTTCGGCGATGGTGCCGGAGACGGTAATGCCAAAAGGCCGCAACTTTCACTAAATGGCCCCAGCCACATATCACATACTAGCCGCAAGTCGTGGGACGCCCGTCCGCCAATCAGACTTCCGCCTCGATCTCGACAATTTCGAACGCGCCCAGTTCCGCCTCAAGGCTGCTGCCGCGTTCTAGCCGGCGGAACAGGGTAGTCGGCTCTTCCAATCGCGGACGGAAAAGAAGAACAAATGTCGCGCCGCTGCCGTTTGATATAACCCATTTCTTCTTATTTTCCGGCCTCTATTGCACCGGAACAAAACCGTCTTCTATTTAACAGCTCCTGATGAAATCGCGGGAGCTGGCAATGTCGAATGTTTCTACGGCCGCCGACTGGAAAGAACGGCGTGCTGACAACGTCTCGTTAACGCCGCGCATCAGCGAAGACTGGTTGTCGGTCATCATCGGCCTCGGTGTTTTCGTGCTCGCGCTGGCTTCTTTGTTCGGCTCCGATCTCCTCGGTTGGGTTGTCACTACATCGGTTTGGACCGACCCCGGCAAGGCGCTCGTTCCCGTTGCCAAAGCTTACGCCGAACTCGGCGGTGGCGGCGCCTTCATCACGACGTATCTGGCTTTGCTCGCGGTGTTGAGCGCCACCGCCGCGGCGCTCGGCGCCGATGTCCGCAAATTCGCCGTCGCCTTCACCTTCGTGTTCTGGATCGCCTATGGCGCCTGGATTATCGGCTCTTACGCCAACTTCGCCGCGGTGACGCCAGCCGATCTTCAAAAATTCGGCCTTTCGTGGTCGCTAAAATTGACTAACGAAGGCGGCTATATCTTCGCGCTCATCGCCGGCCTCGTCATCGCCAACTTCTTCCCGCGCTTTGCCGAATGGATTCGCGAGGCGGTGCGGCCCGAGCTCTATATCAAGATCGCCATCGTCATTCTTGGTGGCGCGCTCGCGGTGACCGCCGCCGGCCGTCTCAATCTCGCCTCGTCGTTACTGCTGCGCGGTGTCGCGGCGATCATCGAGGCCTATCTGATCTATTGGGCGGTCGTCTATTTCGTCGCCCGCAAATGGTTCGGCTTCAGCCGTGAATGGTCGGCGCCGCTCGCGTCCGGCATATCGATCTGCGGCGTTGCAGCCTCGATTGCGACCGGCGGCGCGATCCGCGCCCGGCCGGCCGTGCCAGTCGTGGTGTCCTCCCTGGTTGTCGTCTTCGCAGTGGTCGAAGTGCTGATCCTGCCGTTCCTCGCGCAAACTTTCCTATCGCACGAACCGCTGGTCGCCGGCGCCTGGATGGGCCTTGCGATCAAGACAGACGGCGCGGCCGTCGCCGGCGGCGGCATCACCGAATCGCTAATCATGGCGCAAGCCGCGGCCGAGGGCATCAAGTATCAGCCGGGCTGGATTCTCGGCACCACGACGACCGTGAAGATTTTCATCGACATCTTCATCGGCATCTGGGCCTTCATCCTCGGCTACGTCTGGACGAATTACATCAACGTCAAAGGCGAGAAGGCGAAACCGGCCGAGATCTGGCAACGCTTCCCGAAGTTTATTCTTGGTTTCATCGTGACGTTCGCCGCCGGGCTTTATCTTGCGCTCGGTACGGGTCCGGCGATCGCCACCAAGCTCCCCGCGGCCGTCGGCGAGGCCAACACGTTCCGGGTGATCTTCTTCATCCTGACATTCTTCTCGATCGGCGTTCTTTCGAACTTCAAGAAGCTGTGGGCTGAAGGCGTCGGCAAGCTCGCCGCTGTTTATCTTGTCAGCCTGTTCGGCTTCGTCATCTGGGTCGGGCTCTTGATCTCGTGGCTGTTCTTCTCGGGCATCAAGCCGCCACTCGCGAGCTAAGGAAAGGATCGCATCGATGGCCAAAGTCAACATCGCCGACGAATTGCGCAATCAGCCGGCCGAACCGCTGCTGCCGATCGAAAAAAAGCTGATCGGCTGGTCGTTCGGCCTCGGCGTTGCGCTGCTGATCGTGCTCGGCGTGATCAACCATCTGCTGCCGCAGTAAGGGAAAGCAGAATACGAATGAGCGTGTTGCAAATACCCAAGACGGCGCCCTTTGGGGACGACGAGATTGAGCTACTCAATCGTGTGGTCGGTCCCGCGAGTGAGACGCAACGCGCGTGGCTAGCGGGTTTCCTGGCCGGCGTCGAAGCCTCGCACGGCGCGGCTCCTGTACCGGCGGCGCCGCCGACCACCGCCGAGCCGATCAACATCGTATTTGCGAGCGAGTCCGGCAATTCGGAACGCCTTGCCGCTGACCTCGCCAAGGCTGCGCGCAAAAATGGCCTCAAGCCGAGCGTCATCGATATGGCCGATCTCGATGTCGCGTCGCTGGCCAAGACCAAGCGGCTCGTCGTTATCGCGGCGACTTGGGGCGAAGGCGAACCGCCCGGTCGCGCGGCGGCCAAATACAACGAACTGATGAATTCCGATTTCGGGCGGCTCGATGGCGTCGAATATGGCGTTTTGGCACTCGGCGACACGGCCTACGCTGAGTTCTGTGCGATCGGCAAAGCGATCGATGAACGTCTTGCTACGCTCGGCGCTAAGCGCGCCGTCGACCGAGTCGATTGTGATCTCGATTTCGACGCACCGGCCGCCGACTGGATTGGCCGCGCGGTCAAGGCACTGGCGCCGCCTGAAGCGACGCGCGGCACTGTCATCGCCGTCGATTTCAGCAAAACCGGCGTCACGTCGAAGACCGATGTGGTTGAGGCCGAGATTTCAGAATTGATCGACCTCAATTCGTCGCGTTCCGACAAGGAAACGGTCCATCTCGCGCTGACCTTTGACGGCGCGATGCCGCCGTACGAGCCGGGCGACTCGCTTGATCTTTATGCCGAGAACGATCCCGCCGAAGTCGACGCGTTGCTCAAAGCCGCCGGCCTGTCGGCCGAGCAGGCCCTGCGGGAAGAATTCATCAAATCGCGCGACATTCACACTTTGTCGCTCAAGAGCGTCGAGACCTACGCGGCGCGGACCGGCCACCAATACGTTAACGCGCTGCTCGAAAAGGGCGAAGCGCGTGCCTGGATCGAGGGCCGCCAACTGATCGATCTCGTGACATATTTCCCGATTGCGCTGACGGCCGAGCATCTGCGCGCAGTGACCCGACCGCTCGCGCCGCGCGCTTACTCGATCGCCTCGTCGCGCCGCGAGTTTGACGATGAGGCGCATCTGCTGATTTCGACGGTGCGTTACGACAGTTTCGGCCGTTTCCGTAAGGGCGTCGCCTCGAACTATGTCGCCGAACGCCGCAAGCGCGGCGACAAAGTTCGCGTCAAGTTGCGTACTAACAAGCATTTCCGTCTGCCGGCGGCGGATCGCGACGTCATCATGGTCGGCCCCGGTACCGGCGTTGCGCCGTTCCGCGCCTTCGTGCAGGAACGCCGCGCGATCTCGGCCAAGGGGCGCAACTGGTTGTTCTTCGGTGATCGCCACTTCACGCACGATTTCCTGTACCAGCTCGAGTGGCAGGAGGCGCTGAAGGACGGCACGCTCGCCCGCATGGACGTCGCGTTCTCGCGCGATCAGCCGCAAAAAATATACGTGCAGGATCGCATCTGGGAACGTCGCGCCGATCTGGTTGAATGGCTCGATGGCGGCGCATATTTCTACGTCTGCGGCAACGCCAAGGCGATGGCCAAGGACGTTCGGGCCGCTTTGGTGCGCGCCTATGCTGATGTCAAAGCGTTGACGCCCGAAACCGCCGAGGCGGTGGTGGCGCAACTTGAACGTGACAAGCGGTATCTAACCGATACCTACTAACGACAAGAGGTCGCCCATGGCGACAAAAGAACTCTCTCGTAATGAGCATATTAAAGAAGCGAGCGACTACCTGCGCGGTACGCTTGCTGAAGGACTCGAGGATCGCATCACGGGTTCGATCGTCGAGGACGATCAGCAGCTCGTCAAATTCCATGGCATGTATCTCCAGGACGATCGCGACCTGCGCGCCGAGCGCGGCCGCAAGAAGATGGAGAAGGCGTTTGCGTTCATGCTGCGGGTTCGGATCTCCGGCAGCGTCCTGACCCCGGCGCAATGGTTGGCGCTCGACAACGTCGCACGTACCTATGGCAACGGCACGATGCGGCTAACGACGCGGCAGACCGTGCAGCTTCATGGCGTCATCAAATCGAACCTCAAGGCGACGCTCAAAGCGATCGACGACCAGTTGCTCAACACCATTGCGGCCTGCGGCGACGTCAATCGCAATGTGATGTGCAATCCGAACCCTTATGAATCGCGTGCTCACGCTGCGGCGTTGGATTTGGCGCGCTCGATTTCCGATCACCTCACGCCGCGCACTGGCGCTTATCGCGAAATCTGGCTCGATGGTGAGAAGATCGCGGGCGGCGGGGAGGAGGCCGAGATTGTTGAGCCGATCTACGGCAAGATTTATTTGCCGCGAAAGTTCAAAACCGTGGTCGCGGTGCCGCCATCGAACGACGTCGACGTATTTGCGCACGATCTCGGCTTCATCGCCATTCTCGGCGGGGGCGGCGCGATCGATGGCTGGAATGTCACGGCTGGCGGCGGCATGGGCATGACCCACGGCGAAACCGATACCTACCCGCGCACCGCCGACGTTCTCGGGTTCTGCCGTACGTGCGACGTATTAGCGGTGACCGAAGCCGTTGTCACGGTGCAGCGCGACTGGGGCGACCGCGCCAACCGCAAACACGCGCGGCTCAAATATACGATCGAAGACCGCGGGCTTGATGCGTTCCGTGCCGAAGTCGAGGCGCGGGCAAAAGTGAAACTGGAACCGCCGCGCCCTTACGCTTTTACCTCGACCGGCGATCGTTATGGCTGGACCGAAAGCAGCGATGGACGCGCACACCTGACGCTGTTCGTGCAAAACGGCCGGCTACGCGACGCCGGGCCAGGCGTGAACCAGATGACGGCGCTGCGGCAGATCGCGGAGCTCGGTATCGGCGATTTCCGCATTACTCCAAACCAGAACTTGATCATCGCGAATGTGCCGCTCGACACACAGGCCGCGGTGACCCGCATCTCCAAGATCAACGGGCTCCTCGCGCCGTGGTCCGGTCTGCGTCGCAATTCGATGGCGTGCGTCGCGTTGCCGACCTGCGGCCTCGCGCTCGCCGAGAGCGAGCGATATCTGCCAACGCTGATGGACGCGCTCGACGAAAAGCTAGCGCAGCGCGGTCTGTCCGCCGATGATATCGTCATCCGCATGACCGGCTGCCCGAACGGCTGCGCGCGGCCTTATCTCGCCGAAATCGGCCTCGTCGGCAAAGGACCGGGTCGTTATAACCTCTATCTCGGCGCCGCTTACGACGGCTCGCGTATGTCCAAACTGTTCGCCGAGGATCTTGATCACGACGGCATCGTCGCCGCGCTCGATCCGGTCTTTGTTGCTTATGCCAAGGAACGGCAAAACGGCGAACGGTTCGGCGATTTCACCATCCGCGCGGGATTTGTCGCGACGACATCGAACGGCCGCGACTTCCATGCCAATACCGGTGCAAGGCGCAAATCATGAGTGTGACGGAACGCCATCCCATCGAAACTGCGTCGCCGCGCATCGGGGTGCTGGCGCGATTGCCCGTCTTCTTCGCGCTTGATGGCAAGCGCGTGGTCGTGGCCGGCGGCAGTCCCGCCGCAGCCTGGAAAGCCGAACTGCTGTCGGCGGCGGGCGCCAAGGTCGAAGTCGTCACGCTTGATGTTTCCGACGAGATGCGAAGTCTCACGACCGATCCGCCGCGTGGGCCGGTTGTCCTACATTCGCGTCATTGGGAGCCCACTGATCTTGACGGCGCGGCGATCGCCGTTGGTACGTTTGACGATGACGGCGAGGCGGCGGCATTCGCTGCCGCGGCGCGCGCCGCCGGTATCCCGGTCAATGTGATCGACAAGCCGGATTTCTGCGATTTTTCGTTTGGCTCGATCGTCAACCGTTCACCACTCGTGATCGGCATCTCGACAGATGGTGCTGCTCCGGTCTTCGCGCAGGCCATCCGCGCCAAGCTCGAAGCAATGCTGCCCCAGGGCTTCGCGTTGTGGGCGACGGCAGCTGCGCGCTGGCGTTCGTCGTTGAAATCGTCAGGCCTGTCGTTCGCCGGTCGACGCACTTTCTGGCAGTTATTTACGCAACAGGCGGTGACTCATCCGACCGAACAGCCCGACGACGCTGACTACCGCCGGCTACTCGATGAAGTGCGCGGCCTCGGCGCCGCGGCTGACGCTGGATCGGTGACGCTGGTGGGGGCTGGTCCGGGCGATCCCGAATTGCTCACGCTGCGGGCGCTGCGTGCACTCCAGACCGCGGATGTCATTCTGTTCGACGATCTGGTGTCGCGCGAAGTGCTCGATTTTGCGCGCCGCGAGGCGAAGAAGATGCTGGTCGGCAAGACCGGACACGGTCCGGCCTGCAAGCAATCCGACATCAACGAAATGATGGTGCGCTTTGCGAAAGCTGGAAAGCGCGTGGTCCGCCTCAAGGGCGGCGATCCTCTAATCTTCGGCCGCGCCGCCGAGGAGATCGCCGCTTGCGAAGGTGCCGGGATCCCTATTGAGATCGTGCCGGGAATTACCGCGGCTCAGGGCGCGGCGAGCCGGCTTGGTGTTTCCCTGACGGATCGGGATCGCGCGCAGCGCGTCCAGTTTGTGACAGGCCACGCACGCGATGGAAAATTGCCCGGCGACATCGATTGGGCTGCCATCGCCGATGCCTTGACCACGACCGCGGTCTACATGCCGGCGAAAACCATCGGCCAATTTGTCGCGGCGGCATTGGCGGCAGGTCTCGATCCGGCAACACCGGCGGTTGCCGTTATTAGTGCGACGCGGCCCGACGAACGCCGGCTTTGGACCCCCATCGCCGACCTCCCGCAACATCTGAATGCGGCGGAGCCGTCCGGGCCGGTTCTTGTCATGACCGGCCGCGTATTCTCAGGCCTGGCCGGCGCTGCGGCCCGGACATCGGAAAATTCAGCCGCCTGACTTTGGTCGACTTTGACAGGCGGCTCCGCTTCCGCGAAGACAAGGGCGAGCCGCTGGTGCGGGCGGCTGAAGCTGCGCGTGATCCGGCCTGTGCGCCCCGATGTCCATCGACCCATCCCTAAAGATCGTTATTGTCGACGAAAGTCCGCTGCGCGCGGCGATTCTCATCGACGGACTGCGCGAGGCCGGCTTTACGCAGGTCACCCATATCGAAAGCACGGACAACCTCCTAGCGCGCATCTATTCGATCGATCCCGATGTTATTTTGATTGATCTCGCGAATCCCAGCCGCGACGTCCTCGAGCAAATGTTCCAGGTCAGCCGCGTTGTGAAGCGGCCGGTCGGCATGTTCGTCGACCAGAGCGACAGCGCCTCGATTCAGGCGTCGGTGGATGCTGGTGTGTCCGCCTATATCGTCGATGGTCTGAAAAAAGAGAGGATGAAATACATCCTCGACCTCTGCATTTCCCGGTTCAATTCTTTTTCACGCCTCCAAGATGAACTGGAGCGCACCAAGACCGCACTTGAGGACCGCAAGGTCATCGAACGCGCCAAAGGCATTCTGATGAAGGCCAAGGACCTCAGCGAAGATGAGGCCTATACGTTGATGCGCAACACGGCGATGAAGGAGAAGAAGAAAATCGTTGAGATCGCACAATCGATCATTACCGCTTCGGAGATTTTCAAATGAGCGACGCTTTGCGCATCGGCTTTATACCTTTGGCGGACGCCACTGCGCTGATCGTCGCGGTAGACAAGGGCTTTTGCGCAAGCGAGGGGCTCGACATCGAGCTCGTGCGTGAGGTGTCGTGGTCAAACATCCGCGACAAGCTCAACATTGGGCTGTTCGACGCGGCCCATCTGATTGCGCCGGTCGCGATCGCCTCGAGCCTCGGTTTAGGTCACGTCAAAGTGCCGATCCGCGCG